>JBKEAO010000095.1:0-31524 GCA_047972335.1 Anaerocolumna sp.
CCTGCCCTACCACCAATAACAGTCTTTCCTCTAACATCTTCCCAATTAAAGTTATCGCTAGAATCTCTGGCTACTAAAAAATTACCTGCTCTTTGTGTTAACTGGGCAAAGTTAACTACATAATCTTCTGCACCTTCATTATACACGTAAACAGACGCCTCAGGTCCCATAAATCCTATATCTGCCTCGCCACTAAGTACTGCTGTCATAGTTTTATCTGCTCCAAGACCATTTACTAAGGTTACATCAAGACCTTCCTCTTCAAAATATCCAAGTTCTATTGCAGCATATTGAGGCGCATAAAAAATAGAATGCGCCACTTCATTTACCTGAACTTTTATTAAATCGCCTTCTTTACTACAGCCAGATAAAATCATAGCGGTAAATGAAGCTAGGACAAATATCAGTATTCCCTTCTTTTTCATTGTAAAACTCCTTAAAACTTAAGCTGTTACAATAAATATATTACGAAAATACAAGAATGGTGTCTGTCCACGATATATTGTCCTTGCTAATTTGATGTTATAGTTCTTTATTTAACTGTTCTTTATGAAAAGGCTTTCACTTTTGCAGAATATTTTCAAATTTCTATAAGCTTTATCATTTTTTTCACTTTTCCATCGTAACCATTTAAAAAAAATATAAAATTCTATTATAAATGTTACTAAAATGGTAATAGGAAATATAATAAACGGTAAGACTTTTAAAAAAACGAGTGCTATTGATATCAGATACAATACTAATATACTAATCATAATAACCTTTTCTTTTCCATGAAATTTCATTTTTCTTCTTCCTTCTTAAGATTATTACTTGATTTTGTTTCTAAAAACTGCACATGACTTATTCACCAACAATATCAACGATATCATCAATTGGTATCTGTAATCCCTCTTGCATATACACTATCCGACTATAATAATCTATTTTTTTTACAATACCCCTAAAGGTAATGTATTCTCCACCATGTTTCTTTTCATCCTGTTTGAAAAATACAAATTCAATCTCTTGTTTCGTACTTAGCTGTTCTTTTATACTGAATAGTTTTTCATCTAACAGTACTTTTGCCGCTTCATCAAGTTCAACACGATGTTCGGTGAGTCTTCCAGCTTCTTTGATTGCTCCCTCATAACCTGTTAAGGCAGCAAAAGGTGAAAATTGTGCTGCTCGGTTCATAATTGACATAGGAATATGCGTATAAGAGACGGGCCTTTGCAAGTGAATCATATCCTCGTATTGATTCTTATTTTCATTGTCTTCTTTCATCTTTGTCCCTCTCTGTTCTAAGCCTTATGTCCTCCAACCTGCTTATTTCTTTCCACGGTCATCGCACCTTCTTCTAGATTAATCCCTTTTAATATGGCATTTTTGCCATATTTCTTTTTTATATCTAACATTGCTAGCTGCAGCTGCTTTTCTCTTTGCAATGTCTTATTCTCTTCTTCTTTTTCCTTTTCTTTTGCTTTATAGTCAGTAAATAAATCAAGTTGTTCATAAACTTCGTCTTTTGATACAGAGTTTTCGTCTACAACATGATTTGCTGAAATATTTACTCTTCTAATTAGTAGGCTTTGGTCTACAATTTTTAAGTATAATTCTATAACTGCCTCAAGTATTTGCTTTGTAGAAGATGTATGTTTACTGAGATTTACTGTTCCATGTGCATGTTTTGGAATTTGTCGCCCATAGTGATCTGTGGTTATGGGTCCCTTATAATTCTTTTTTAACTCTTCATTACTTATATTTTCAATATCATATCCTATGGTTAGCACCATCTGATCTGTTACAAGCCCCTTATCAACTAAGTCTAGCACTAAAAGATCCGTCATTTCATGGACTATAATCTTTGCTTTATCAAAAGTATAAGGGTATTGTAGAACTTGTCCAGAACCAAGGCTATTCGTAGTAGGTTTATAAGCCCTTACATCTGCTATTGTACATGGTTCATAGCCCCATGCATGATCAATTAAGAGTTCTGCATTGATTCCAAACAATTTATAAAGTAAATCTTCATTATAATACTCGTTCTTCTTACCAATAGAGCACCTTGCTATATCACCCATGGTATATATTCCATTCTCTTCTAATTTTTTAGCATATCCCCTGCCTACACGCCAGAAGTCTGTTAAGGGTTTATGATGCCAAAGAAGATGTCTATATGACATTTCATCCAGTTCTGCAATTCGTACACCATCCTTATCTGCCGGTATGTGTTTCGCAACAATATCCATTGCTATTTTACTAAGATAAAGGTTTGTTCCTATACCAGCTGTTGCTGTAATTCCAATGGTCTGTAATACCTCTTGTATTATCTTCTTAGCAAGTTCTCTAGCAGTAAGGTTTGCTGTTTTTAAATACTGGGTTACATCCATAAATACCTCATCTATGGAATAAACATGAATGTCTTCTGGTGCTATATACTTTAGATATACATTGTATATTCGAGTACTATATTCCATATACAAAGCCATTCGTGGAGGGGCTGTAATATAATCTATTGATAATTCCTTTGACTCTTGTAATTGAGTGCTGTGATAGGAAGAACCAGTAAAATTCTTTCCGGGTGCTAAATTCCTTCTAAATGCATTTGCTTCTTTTACTTTTTGTACAACCTCGAAAAGCCTTGCTCTCCCAGGGATTCCAATGGCTTTTAAAGAAGGGGTAACAGCAAGACATATGGTTTTTTCAGTTCTACTTGCATCTGCTACAACTAGGTTTGTTGATAATGGGTCAAGCCCACGTTCCATACATTCAACGGAGGCATAGAAAGATTTTAGATCAATTGCAATATATACATGGTTGTTTTGCTCCATTCTTTAGTTTGCTCCATTCTTTTAAGTGGTCTTTCAGTAACTTTGGTCATACCAATAACTGCTGGTATCACTTCTCTTATTTAAACCACACCAGGGAAGTCTTCTATTCGTTAATTCATCCCATTCTATGTCAGATAAGGAATTTCCCCCATATCACTTCCCCTGATTTTATGATACCGCTTAAGCCTTTACTTACTTTGCTATTTTCATAATCATATACATCAAATATATAAGTGTGCTCTGGTTGAATTGTTTTTGGAAGCTTTGAAACAACAGATCGCACCATGGTGTTATTGTCTTCCTTTAGAATGATCCATTCCACTTCCTTTTGTAAGAGTTCCTTATGTTCGGATAGCTTCGTAACAGTAGATGGTTCACCTGCATATGGTTCAGGAGAAAATATTGGCCACCCATCCACAAAGTACATTCTTCTGACGACCATATAATGCATCTTAAAGGATTGCCTGTTCTTTTCTTTCCTGCAAAATATCTGAGCGCCGTCTCTAACATGATGTACAAAGAAATATTCATCTTTTTCTGGTGCATAAAAAGGTACACCATGTCCTGGTCCTCTAAACCCATCAAATTCCCAGTCTTTACTATCCTTACCAGCATAAGGTTTGTGCCCATCAAAACAATAACTTCCTGCCATTTTCATTCCCAGTGAATGACCAGTCAAACTATTTCCCTTATAATCCAGATAAGGACCGATAATATCTTTACTTCTTCCAACTCTTATATCATAATCATCCCCAAGCCAACCATAGGAAAGAAACTGATAATAATAGCCTGTTTTTGGGTTATAAATAATAGCTGCTCCTTCTGGACCGTCAATGTAAGAATCAATCGGTTTTTTCGCTATACATATGCCTTGATAAAATGGGTCAGGATTTTTAGGCATTCCTGTTTTTTTATCAAGTTCTTTTATAAAAATTCCACCAAAAAAAGATCCATATATGAAATATTTCTCCCCTTGCTTTGTATCACATACATGAGCATCTATTGCATTCGGCTCTGTATCTGGCGTATTCCATGTATCCATTACAATACCTCGATTATGAAAAGGCCCTTCTGGAGACTCTGCCACTGCAAGCCATATCCTTGACTCTGAACTGCCAAATGCCTTAGTTGCAGAATAATACATACGATATTCTCCATCCACATACTCCGTATACGGAGCCCAGAACCCATAGGTAGGAGGAAATCCTTCTCCATTATCACGTCCCTTAGCTATTGCCTCTTCTGATAGTGCCCAACCAACAAATTCAAAATCAATAAGATTCTTGCTTTTTCGAATAGGTATTCCCTGATGATATTCTGACACAATCCCTGTATCAGTGCAGTAGGAATAATACATTTTGCTAACAGGATCCCACATCATAGATGGATCATGGGATTCAAAGCAGGGGTTTGTATCTCTTTTGTGTTCATTCAATAAAAAGCCTGGCTTCCAATTCTGCTTTAAGAATATTTTATGAAAACTTTCTAAGGTAATTTCTTGTGTTGGTTCAAAATCTTTAGAACTCATATAATTTAATATACTATTCGTCAAAGCTCGTACTTCTGGATATTCCTGTTTTTCTAATAGCCCCATACTGCTAACCATAAGCCTTCCACTTCCAACCCTGCATTCAAATAAAATAGATAGATTACGAAGTCTTGCATAACTATCCATGACCGTTACGATGGATTTTAGTTCTGGTGGTAATATCACAGCACGTCCATTGGTCATTGGCCACCACTGCCAATTACTATGTGCTTCTGTAGGAAATTCCCTAAAAATAGTATGGTTATTCTCTATCAGGCACCCCATACACCCAGACTGTTGGGTAAATGTTCCCACAGACCAAAAATCTGTAGTAAAATGTGATTTTATGGATTGAGGAAAATGTACTTCATCCGCTTCTGGTGAGTAAAATACCTTTTTACCTTCTGCTAAGGCTCTTTTTGTATCAGCATATGTTCTTGTAATAACTACTTCATCGTGATATTTTAATGGCTTATCTGCATAAACCCAAACTGGATACTCATTTTCTAAATGATCAATCCTTATGGTAAGCATCAGTTTTTTGGACTTTGTAATGTTACCCAATGGTATTTTTAACGTTCCAATCTCTGTAAGCCCTCCAAAGGGGATTGTAACAGGAGAAAGAACACCCGTCTCTAGTATCTGGTCTCCATCAGTTAATTCATACTGAACTGGGGCATTCAGTGTACACTTACCATAATTAGCGATTTGTACTGTAGCAGTTAGTATTTCTTTATTTGTATACGTATACTTCTCTAATAATACCAGTGGGAGTACACTCCTAAAAAAGGCTCTAAATCTTTCAGGCCTTGCAAAGGGAAAAGGTTTGGATTTTAGATGGGAATTTAACATTCCAATTAATGCTGTTCCCTGTCCCGGAAAGTCCTGTAGCCCTAAAAGTGATATACCTGACATATCTTTTGTACGAAGAACTGCCTCAATTTCTTCTCTATACGATAGGAGGGCAAGCTCTCCTGTTGCTTCTACTCTCCTTTTCCAATCAGAATAGATTCCTTTCTTTATCACCTCTTCTTTTATATTCATCAAATTATTAGGAAGGGTTACACCTTGAAACGCTTCTATCTCATCAAAATTAGGTAAAACTTCATACTGACCCACTTCAAAACTAAATACTGGACCTAGATATTCTCTTCTAATTTCTTCTATTACATTGTTATAGTTTGTCTTACTATTTGGATAACATTCATTGATATGGCCCGTCATAGGACTTGAAGTACCACGCATTGTAGTCTCGTAAAAGCTAGAAGCTGTGTAAAAATCACTTTTACCATCTGCACCGATTGCCCCATAATGATTATTAGACCCATTGGCATACATTCTAGTAGGATCCAAGTGTTTTGCGGTATCAATTAATGTATCCATTCGTTTATGTCCCAGGTCAGTAGCGGATAATTCATTACCAAAGGACAGCATAACAAAGGACGGGTGATTGGCATACGTTCGTAAGATCTGCTTTAGCTCCAATTGATAATAAGCATAGCTTTCGTCCTCTTCAAAAGCAGTTTTTGGATTCCAGTGAGAAAATTCTGGTTGCATTAATATTCCAAGCCTGTCTGCTGCCGTAAATGCAGCCTCAGATGGACAGTGAGAATGAAATCTCAAACAATTGATTCCATAGGACTTATATACCTCTATTACCTTCATCCATTCTTCTATTGACATAGGCATATGGCCAGTTTCTGGAAACACACAGCAATTAGATTCACTTCTTAAGAATATCCTTCTATGATTTAGTGCCAAATGCCCACTTTCATCCGTTTTAAAATCTCGTATCCCAAAAGTTACACTTTTGCTGTCTATATCATCACCTGAAACCTTTAACTCATATAGATTTCCTTCATATTCATCCCACTGCTTATATTCGTCATTTATTTCTATATCAGTGAAGGTAACTGTATGAATACCAGCCTCCACTGTAATCATTTTCGTGACTTCAATCCCTAACAAAGGACATGCAACCAATAGATTCCCCAAATAGGTTTGTCCTGCATCTATTTCTACATGAACAGTCAAATGAGAATTCTCTGCATATACCCTAATATACGATATAAAAATTTCTTTTTCCCTTCTCAAACGGATATAGCCCAATAACCCATTCCAGTTGGTTTGTGTTTCATCCGTTGCTGCAGAGGAATAGACAATTGCATCATGGGGCCAGCCTTTATAAGAATTATCACATAAAAACTCTACTAAGCTTTTCCCTGTAATAGAGTCTGTGACTTCATATATATATGGCGTAGATACGGTTCCTTCACAATAAGGGTCTATCGGGTTCTCGTTTACCCTAAGTGATAGCTTTCTACTGCGTTCCACCTCTAGGAATATCCTGTTTCTGCTATCTTCTTTGTCAAGTTCTATCACTTTAGAAAAGACTGCTACTCCTTCATAGGTATAGGCTCTTGTATACCTTGTTGTTATAACATCCTTTTGATAGAGTACATAATTAGAGGTTTTATCTTCGTCACTTACTTCATCTGATTTCCATTCATTTATATTATTATCTTTATATCCAATACCATTTTCATCTAAAGTCCCTGGTAGATTTGCTTTATAAATATGCCCGTCATCTATTCGTACGTCCCATTGCCCACTTAAATCGTAACATTTCATATATACCGTTCTCCTTTATATTGTCCATATCCTTTTAAACCGCCGTAATACTACATCATACTATGGATTATAATAAGATATGGTATATATTTCAATACATATTCTTGCTTATCCTTTTTTATAAATTGCTCTATCTATTCCTCTTAGCTAATACATAAAAACACACTTATCATTACATTTCTGGTATCCATACACGCATCTGATTAAGACCTCTATTGCCCCACACATAATAAGGTACAGCTTTGATCTTACATGGATTAGCTTTAGGACGGTTCGTAGTATATGGGTGATCCTCTGTAGAAAGTTTATAGCCCTCTAGTGTTATTTCTATAATACCAGAAAGAGTACCCTCTGTGATTTCTTTAATTAAATGAACCTCACTATCCTTATTCACCCTAAGACTTAAAATATCCTCTTCATTATCAACACCTTCTATGCAGTAGATAAAGGGGCCTCTAGACAATGCTACTTTCCCATTGTTTTCACTTATCGTATTTTTTGCAAATATTCTATTCACTTTCATATCTAAATTTAACATAACCACATCCCCTTTGGTAAAGGGACCTGATACATAGACATATCCAGCTTTTGATTCATACTCTAACTTTTTCCCATTCAAAAGTATTTCTGTTTTTTCACTCCATGATGGCACTCTGATTGCCAGTGTCATGTGCATTTCCTTTTCCACTGGCTCAAATTTATATTGTATCTGCCCCTGATTAGGGTAAGTGGTTTCTATAATAATCTTACCCCCAAGGGTATCCGACACATCCAGGGTACCTCCAATATATAGATTAGAATATATAGTGTCCCCTTCCTCACACCAGGCATAGCTTGCTATGGAGGGCAGAAGTCTTGCTACATTAGGAGGACAACACGCACATGAAAACCACTTAGGCCTCTGGGCAAGAGCGTGATGGTGGGTTTTTGCCATACCTGAAATACCGGGAATTACTTCTAGGGGATTTACATAGAAGAATCTCGTCCCATCTAGTTCCATACCTGCAAGTACACCATTATAGAAAGCTCTTTCCATAACATCTGCATACTTACTGTCTTTCTTTAGATCAATCATCTTTCTTGCAAAGAATATCAGTCCTATGGCCGCACAGGTTTCAGCATATGCAGTATCATTCGGAAGGTGATAATCCTTTGTAAAACTTTCCCCTTCATAAGCAGAACCTATAGCACCGGTTACATACATACGGCGATTGGTTAGGTTCTCCCATAGATTCTCACAAGCTTTTACTAAAGTAGTATCCCCTGTAGCAGCTGCAAGATCAGCCATTCCAGTATATAAATAAACTGCTCTTACTGCATGTCCCACTGCTTCTTTTTGTTCTCTAACAGGTGCATGACTTTGGGTATTTTCCTTATCTTTTGAATCCATATTCCACACATACCAGTCTCTATTTTTTGTTTCCTTAGCAAAATAATCGCTGTCTACGCCTCTAACATTCACAAAATGTTTTGAAAGTTCTAGATACTTTTCATTGCCAGTTGCTCTATACATTCTCATAAGAGCTAATTCCACCTCAGGATGCCCAGGATAACCTTCTGCTTTTTCTACTATAAAATGATTATATATATGATCTGCCATACGAGACATAATATTTAGTAACTTATTTTTTCCAGTACTTTTTGCATAAGCAACTGCTGCTTCCATCATGTGCCCTGCACAATAAAGTTCATGTGCTTCAAAAAGATTAGTCCAACGTTTCTCCGGTGATTTCATTGTAAAGTAAGTATTTAAATATCCATCTGGATGTTGAGCCTTTTCTATTAATTCAATGATCTCATCACATCTTTTTTCTAATGCTTCATCTGGAAACAGAGAAAGGGAATAGGCTGTGGCCTCTAACCATTTTGCCACGTCACTATCCTGAAATACCATACCATAGAATTCATCTTCCCTGCTTCCTGTCTCTAAAACCTTACCTGCCTGAATAAAATTCTCAATGGCATGACTTTTGGCGGCATCTTTTATCTCGTCCTTTAATACTTTTTCCTGATAAGGAATTACAACATCCTTGATTAATTTCTCATAGTGATCAAAAAAATCATCTCTAATGGTAAATTTCTTAAGTAATTCGTACATAAGTAAACTCCTTCCAAATGTATATTTATTTGATTGTATTTCAATTACAGTAAGCTTCACATTATCTATTTCGCACTGTTTAGCCATATACTTATTATATACCTAACAAGGATCATTGTATTTATGTCTTTTAAAAATTCTCAGTATGTAGCCAAATTATTTTAATACTTCTTTGTACACCCGCATTACATTTTTATAAAATATTCCCTCAATTTGAGAACTTGTAAATCCTACTTTCTCCATTGCATCTGCAAGTAAAGGCATATAAGAGGCATCAGAGAGTTCCTTATGTAAAGGAATACCATCAAAGTCTGATCCAAGACCAATACATTCATAGCCCCCAACATTTGCAATATGCTTCATATGTTTTACAATAGAAGCTACTGAACCCTTATCTTCTCCGTCATTTTCTAAAAATCTCGGAAAGTAATTCATGCCTGTAACTCCGCCTCTATCTGCCAGTTTTCTAATCATGTCATCGGTTAGATTTCTTACGTGACTACAGATATGTCTCGCATTAGAATGGCTGGCAACAAAAGGCTTTGTTGTATGATTTAATACCTGATAAAAACCTGCATCAGATAAGTGAGATACATCAATTATCATCCCTAAATTCTCCATTTCATAAATAAAATCAAGGCCAAATTCTGTTAAGCCATGTTTTGTTTCAGGTGTATGATAATCAGGAGTACCGTCTGTCATAAGAGAGTAGTTAGGATATCCTATCCCATTTTCAAAATTCCACGTTAGAGTAAGCATTCTTACTCCTAACCGGTAAAAATTTCTTAAATGGGCTAAGTTACATCTAGTCACGCCTCCCTCCTCTATTGTTAAGAAGGCTGATATTTTACCTGCCTCCTTATTCTTATTGATATCCTTATAATTTAAGGCCAATGCAATGGTATCCACGTTTTCTTTTAATTCCTCATAAAATAAATCAATTAGTTTAAGACAATGTTCCAGGGGGTCTTTCCGTTTTTTTATTTCAACAAACATAGCAAAGTTTTGTAACAGATAGTTTCCCTTTTTCATTTTTTCTAAATCCATATGTAATTTGTTTTGTTTTAAATGATATACTTCACCATTTTCTTTTGCCTGATATATTTCAGAAATGGTATCACAATGCATATCTGCAACTAGCATACTATAACTCCTTTTCTATATTGCAACGCCCTAAGTCACTGATTTATAAGGCTTTTCTATCAATAACACCTATAAACCTGTTAAAAAATACTTCCTACCGCTATAATAGTCTCTGCAAGGTCTTCTCTATATAGTACCTCTCCACTTACTAAACTGTTGATTACTACACCATCACTTCCATTTTTTGCTGTAGCATGTATATACTTCCCCTCACCTAAGTACATGGCCACATGACCTGGAAAAAATATCAGATCTCCAGGTTTTATGTCTTCTCTACTTATTTCATGAATCAAAAATCCCTCTTTGATGGATGCGTCCCTATAGATGATTATTCCATTTATATAGTATGCCATAAAAGTAAGTCCTGAGCAATCAATACCCAAGGGACTTTTTCCTCCCCATCTATACTGGGTACCCAAATAGGTATATGCTGTATATACCAACTCACTTCTAATATAGTCTTGTGCGGACTCTTTGACAAGTGCAAAACACTCCTTTAGAAAATTTCCTTTTATATAGCCAGTTCTACCATCACATAATGATACACATACCCATCCGTTTTCATCTTCTAGTGAGATTACATGAATTACAGCTCCTTTAAAAAGTGTGATTAGGCAGTAACCTTGTACTTTGGGAACAGCCAGCACATCAGCACAATTCTTTACAATTAGCTTTTTATTTCCACGATTCCAATTGGTTACAAGTGTGGGTTCTACGATTAACGATGATTTTAAGACATAACCTCTATAATTATATTCTGTCATAATTTCATACCATTCATTATTGGGCTCAGACAATATTTCTACTCTTCTTCCATAAAAGTCTTCATCCACTAGCTCACTTTTACTTTGTGGTTCTTTTCTTATAGACAATAAAGCAACGTTAATGATTCCATAGCTCATAATTTTCACACTCCAATCAACTATTTATTATACATCACAAGGATATCTATTCATTTCTAACATATCCTATTACAGTCCATATACCTGATTCGTCTGTTTTAATTAGTCTTTTTAAATAGATACGCTTAATTAGTGAAGCTTGATCTTTTATGTCTGCAACTGCATTTATCCCATCATTTTTAGCTATCACAATATTCTGATATGCGATAGGATAGTCTCCTACTATGCCCTCAGGTGATATCATTAGGCTTGCGAACACCAAAGCCACATAGGCTGGGTCTAGTCTCCAGGGTGAATGGCCTTGGTCGACTTGTTTTTGTGCGTATTCTTCCTCAGACAAAGTATAGGGCACAGAGATTATCTTATTGATTTTCATCTGGATTCTCCTCTGGATTCCCATCTGAATTCTTATCTGGATTTTCCTCTATATCATCACCTGGATCTTCATCTGTGTTATGAGGGACAATCAAGTTCTTATCTTTATTATTGATAAAATCATCCACATTAGGATCTTTGATATCATACACCCGTTCCCACTCTTTGGTTTCAACATTTTTTACCGTCTCAGAACGGTTTCGATATAAGAAATTAATGATATCATAGCAATCTATCCAGATTTCATTATTACCCTCTTTTTGAGATTCATCAAAAATAAGTTGCAATCCAAAATGTAAATGAGGGGTATCAATATTGTTCATATTTTCAGTAGCACTATACCCGGTTCTTCCAAGATAGCCAATGACATCTCCTGCTGTTACTACACTTCCTACTTCAAGTTCCTTATTATAGGGGAAGTTCTTTCTTAAATGGGCATAATAATAATATCTCTTCCCATCAAAACTTCTAATTCCAATTCTCCAACCACCATACTGATTCCAACCAAGGGCTTCTACGAAACCAGATTCTACAGCAATAATAGGTGTCCCCACCTGCCCCATCATATCATGACCTAAGTGTCTTCTTTTATAGCCATAACTTCTTGATACACCAAAATCATCATAATCATTATATGGAAAATATTTTGCAATAGGAAGATAAGCTTTTAATCCATACTCAGTTACCCAGACCTTCTCTTCGGGATTTTCATCACTTACCTTTTGGATTTCATACTCTCCAACAAGTCCTCCAAGAACTGCATTGTATGCTTCTAGGTAATAACTATAATGCTTTAAATCCTTTGTAAGAGATTCCATCGTTTCTTCTTTACTCTGTAATTTTTTCACAAGCTCTGCCATATCTTTTTCTTTGTATCTGGAAAAATCACCGCCATATTTTGTTCCAAGGTATGCCAGTAATTCTATCCAATTTAATTTTATCTCCTGATCCTTTGAGGCCACATCATAGTCATAAGCCTTTCCCATTGCTTGACTACTGATATCAAAATCCACCCATTTTATGTAATTTTTTTCACCTGTATTGTGAAAAAATGCACCCAGAGAATCCTCTGCATATTTTTGGTAAAACAAATAGGAGAGTACCAACAATAGCAGTACTAGTTCTAATATGATACCTTTTTGAATTATCTTCTTTTTAATCATGTATTCCCTCACATGTAAACTGTAGTATAATTTTATGTTTTAAAGAAACTCACTAGTACAATTTAGATATAAAATTATTTTTATCTATGGGAAATGGTGGTATAATATAGATAGATTAAGTTATCAATCCTATATGTATAAAAATATAAATACTGCGTAACTTGATATAAGAATATTACTCAAACAAATCAGTAATTGTTTTACCTAAGTATTTAATTTAGTTTTAAGAACTCAAAGTTTGAGTCTTACAATAACAACGAAAAGTGAGGTATAAAATGAACACAGAATGGTCATTAGACGCATTATACAAAGGATATCAAGATAAAGCTTTTATAGAAGATTTGAAAGAATTAGAAAATTTAATCAAACAAATAAAAGATTTTACTCTGAATTTAAATCGTATGGCCCCTGAAGATGGCATATTAAATGCGGTTACTTATTTTGAACAGTATGGTGTATTATCGCACAAATTAAGTGCTTATGTGCAGCTTCGCCTATCCACTAATACAACAGACAGTGAAACCAATTCCCTTGTATCTAAGATTGAAGAACTAACGAGCAGTTTGTCCAAAGAGTTTGCTGCCTTTAAAAAGTATGCTGCTTCTTTAGAGAATCTCTCATCTATTATAAGAAGTAACCCTGAATTAAAGGAATATGAATTCTTTTTTACCGAGGCTGTTCTAGGTGCTAAATATGCATTAAGTGATGAGGCTGAAGAAATACTTGCCAAAGTTAACTTATCAGCTGGTTCTGCTTGGTCTAACCTGCAGCAATATTTAACTTCTACATTAGTTGTAGATTATAAGGGTGAGCAAACCACTCTTTCAGGCATTAGAAATCTTGCTTATAGCGAAGATCCTGTGATAAGAGAAACCGCATATGAAGCCGAACTTGCTGCCTATCATAAGATTAAGGATGCAGTTGCATTTTCCCTAAATCATTTGAAATCCTTATCCAATACTGCAGTTGAATTAAGAGGATATGAGTCACCCCTTCATATGACCTTATTCCAATCCAGAATGTCAAAAGAAACCCTGGATGCAATGTATATAGCCATCAAAGAATATTTACCCAAATTTCATTCCTATTTAAGAAGAAAAGCTGAATTATTAGGGCATCAGAACGGTCTACCCTGGTACGATTTATTTGCTCCTTTGGGTGAAACTCATAAAAAATATACCATAGCAGAGGCAAAGGATTATCTGATTAAACACTTTTCAGGATTTTCAAAGGATCTCGCAGATATGATTAAAACTGCCTTCGATGATGGTTGGATTGACTTCTATCCCCATCCTGGTAAAGTTGGCGGCGCATTTTGTGAAAACCTTCCCTATATCAAGCAAAGCCGTATACTAACCAATTATGATGGTTCCTTAAGTGATATTATAACCTTGGCTCACGAACTTGGTCATGCATATCATGGACTTAATATTGAAGACCATAAACCACTTAATTTTGATTACAGTATGCCAGTGGCTGAGACAGCTTCAACCTTTAATGAAACAGTTATTATGAATGCCGCAATAAAAGAGGCGCAAGGTGAAGAAAAATTAGCACTGATTGAAAGTGGGCTGCAGGATGTGACACAAATCATATGTGATATTTACTCTAGATTTCTTTTTGAAAGTGCTGTTTTTGAAAAACGAAAAGAAACCTTTCTATTCCCTGATGATTTAGAAGCCCTTATGTTAGATACACAGAGGAAGGCTTATGGCGATGGTCTTGATCCAAATAAATTAAATCCATTTATGTGGATATGTAAAGGCCATTATTACAGTGATAGTCTTAACTTCTATAACTTCCCTTACTCCTTTGGCGGTCTACTTGCAAGAGGATTATATGCACAGTATAAAGTAGAAGGAGAATCCTTCGTTCCAAAGTACAAGGCCTTACTAAAAGCTACCACAGTAAATACCGTAGAAGAAGTTGCTAAAATGGCTGATATTGATTTGACGACGCCAGATTTTTGGAGACAGAGTTTAGATATTATTGTAGAAGATATTGACCTATTCCTAGAACTTAGTAAGTAGTCCCAGCACAACCTTCGATTCTGTATTATATTTGATGAATTTAGTAAATACACATGAGTAAGAAATAATAAAGCAATCACAGAAAAAAGCTCCTAAAGTTACAATTACTTTAAGGAGCTTTTTTATTATAGTCTAACGAATATAGGCATGTTTTTTCCACTTTCCACCAAAGAACCTGGTGCCAAAACAAATCCCTCTTACTAACCAGTCAATGGTCATAGCGATCCACACACCTAGAACACCAAGTTCAAAATAAGATGCTAAAACGTAACTAAAACCAATTCTCCAGATCCACATGGATAGTATGGAAACAATCATCGTAAATTTAACATCATTAGAGGCTCTTAAAGCATTAGGCAGTGCAAAGGAAAATGGCCAGATAATACAACAACAAATGGTGTGATATGTGACTAACTGTAAGGTAACCGCGGTAGTTTCAGAGGAAAGGTTATATAGTCCGATGAGAGGTACTCTAAATAGTAGAATAATAATATTTAGTGATATCATAATAATATAGGTTAATTTCATTAACTTCACAGTATATTTTTTAGCCTGCTCCACATCACCTGCACCGATACATTGACCTACTACGGTAATCATTGCAATGCCTAGTGCTGATCCTGGTATTAATTCAAGACCTGCAATGGTACCAGCTACAGAGTTAGAGGCAATCGCAATTTCACCAAAGCTTGTAGTAAGTCCCATTACTAAAATCTTTCCAATCTGAAAGATGCTATTCTCTAGTCCATTTGGCACTCCTATATGTAGTATTCTCTTAATCATATCCTTGTCAAATCCCAGACGCAGAATGTTCTTACTTATGGAGATGAGATTGTCTCTATTACGTATGATATAAAGCATGATCATTGCTGCCACAATTCTAGCCACCAAAGCAGGTATTGCAACACCTGTAACTTCCATATGAAAGCCCATCACTAAAATAGCACTCAATGCAATATTTACCACATTCATAATAAGTGATGCTACCATGGATACGGTAGAGTTACCCATTGCCCTAAATAAAGCCGCACAAGAATTATAAATAGCTAAAAATGGGAAGGATAAGGCTGTAATGTAAAAATATGTCATAGCATTATTCATAATAACCGAATCAATATTCCCATAAATTGACTTTAGTATTATTTTATTACCTAATAAAGCAATTACCATTATGATTACAGCAATTAAGGTGGTAATTAATACCAATTGATCAGCAGCTTTACAAGCCTTTTCTTTTTCCTTATGCCCTAGATATTGGGCTGCAACAACCGCTCCTCCTGTAGCAAGTGAAGAGAACAAGGTTATTAATAGCACATTAATGGTGTCCACCAAAGATACACCTGAGATGGCAGCTTCACCAGCTCTTGATACCATCATAATATTTGCCATACCTACAGTGACTGCCAAAAGCTGTTCAATGATTAGTGGTATAATTAATTTATACAGTTGCTTTTTGGTAAACATAGTTTCACTCCTTACCCTTCGCCGATTTTATATACAATTTATGAATGTAAAGTCCATTATGGACCTAAGTTTCAAAAATAGCAATGTAGTATTTCATATTAATCATTTCTTAATGATTTCCTCATAGCTTTTCTGTGAATTACATTGATGCTTGATAGTGACTAGATTAAAGTAAAATTCACTCATATAATACTATGCGTCACTAAAAAGTCCCTTGATTAAATATTTTTTTATATTTTTATTGACATTTACGTAGCGTAATGGTTTAACATGATAGTTGTAACGAATTGATATCAATTTTCCAACACAGGATATGATACAGGATACGACACAGAATATAGAGAAAGGAATTATTGCTATGGAATATACCATTCTAAAATTAAGCCGTCTTGCGGGAATCAGTACTAGGACCCTCCGTTATTACGACGAGATTAACTTACTCAGTCCCTGTAGGATTAATTCCTCCGGGTACCGTATTTATGGTTCTCATGAGGTAAACCGCCTGCAGCAGATTCTTTTTTATAAAGAACTTGGGGTAAGCCTTTTAGAGATAAAGGCAATCCTTGATTCTCCCAACTTTTCTGCTAAAAATGCACTAAAAGAACATCATGAAAAATTACTAAAAAAACGAGAAGAAATTAACAATCTCATAACGAATGTTGAAAATTCTATAGCAATGGAGGAAGGAGTTCTAATTATGAAAGACAAAGAAAAATTTGAAGGTTTTAAGAAAAATTTAATCGAAGAGAATGAAGCAAAATATGGAAAAGAAATACGTGAGAAATATGGTGATGATACCGTGAATGAATCCAACTGTAAGATGATGAATTTAAGTAAGGAAGATTATAACAAAATGGAGGAACTAGGTAACCTTGTTCTATCTACTTTAAAAGAAGCCTATGAAACAGGTGACCCAGCAAGTGAATTGGCACAAAAAACAGCTGCGCTACACAAAGAATGGTTATGCTACTCTTGGAAAGAGTACTCTAAAGAAGCCCATGCAGGTCTTGCAGATATGTATGTAGCGGACGAACGCTTTACAGCTTATTATGATAGAGAACAACCTGGCCTTGCTAAATTTTTACGTGATGCAATCGTTATATTTACACAATAAATAACACAAACTTTCAGCTAATATCCTCAATTAAAAATAGAGGCTTTTGCAAACTCAACCTGCAACAGCCTCTATTTTTAATCACTCAAACCTCACACAAAAAGGTTATTATTCATTATTTTCATCACTTTGTGTATAATGGTTATGATATTGATTTCCGGAATTGTTCCCAAACCCACCCTTTATAGGTGCGAGAAGAAATCCAATTATAATACCTGACAATAAACCGATTAGTGTCAACATAATTCCAGTACTTTTATTCATAGCTAATTACCTCCACTATTTCATGAAACGACTCAAACTTACACAAAATAAATTATCCAAGTAAATGAAAAAGAATATTAAGCAGTCTGCTCAAACTGTGAATTATAAAGACTAGCATAAAAACCTTTTGCCTTTAATAATTCATCATGGCTTCCTTGTTCTACAATATCACCATCACGCATTACGAGTATTAAATCTGCATCTTTTATGGTAGATAATCTATGTGCTATCACAAAGCTGGTTCTACCTTTCATTAGATTATCCATTGCCTTTTGTATTCTAATTTCTGTTCTGGTATCAACAGAACTTGTAGCCTCATCAAGAATTAGAATCTTTGGATCAGCAAGAATTGCTCTTGCTATGGTAAGTAGCTGTTTCTGGCCTTGAGAAACATTACTTGCTTCTTCGTTAAGAACCATATGATAGCCATCTGGTAAAGTGGAGATAAAATGATGGGCATGAGCTGCTTTTGCAGCTGCAATTACTTCTTCATCTGTTGCATCCGCTTTACCATAACGGATGTTATCCATAATGGTTCCATTAAAGAGCCAGGTATCTTGTAATACCATACCAAATTGCTTTCTTAGTTCTCCTCTATTAAAATCTTTGATATTATGGCCATCTATTAAGATTTCACCTTTATTTACATCATAAAATCTCATCAACAACTTAATCATTGTGGTTTTACCGGCACCTGTTGGCCCAACAATCGCTATCTTTTGGCCAGGTGTGACGTCTGCTGAGAAATTTTTAATAATAATTTTTTCTGGATTATATCCAAACTGTACATTTTTAAAGGATACTTTACTCTCTAATTTCTCTGTGCTCACAGGATTTTCAACGATTTGGTCTTCCTCTTCTTCAGCTAAAAACTCAAAGACTCTCTCAGCTGCAGCAGCTGTTTGTTGAATTTGTGCAGATATCTGTGCTAACTGTCCAATTGGCTGATTAAAGGTTCTAACATATTGGATGAATGCTTGAATATCACCAACTTGAATGGTATTTTTAACTACTAAGTAACCACCAAGGATGGATACACCAACATATCCTAAGTTACCAACAAAACTCATAATCGGAAACATCATACCTGATAAGAATTGTGACTTCCATGCAGAATTATAAAGGGTATCATTGGATTTATTAAATTCTTTTAAAACTAACTCTTCTCCGTTAAATGCTTTCACTATATTATGACCGCCATACACTTCTTCTACCTGACCATTTACATGTCCAAGATATTCTTGCTGCTCTTTAAAGTACTTCTGTGACTTTTTCATAATAACACCAATCAATATTGCAGATAAAGGAAGTGTAAGTAATGCCACTAAGGTCATGGTTCCACTGATGGTTAACATCATATAAAGAGTACCAATAATGGAGGAAACAGAGGTTATAAATTGGGTGACACTTTGATTTAAACTTTGGTTTAGGGTATCCACGTCATTGGTAACTCTGGATAATACTTCACCATGCGTTCTTGTTTCAAAGTAATTCATTGGCATACGATTGATTTTTAAGGATATTTCTTTTCTTAACTGATATATAACCTTAGAAGTAACTCCGGTCATAATTAATCCTTGAATAAATGAAAGTACCATACTAATAATATACAAGCTCAGTAAAAAAATCAGGGTCCTACCAATTTTTCCAAAGGCAATACCATCACTTCCTTGTACTTTACTTATCAATCCTTCAAATATATCGGTTGTTACATTACCCATTATTTTAGGACCAATGATGGAGAAAATAGTACTTCCAATAGCAGTGATTACCACAAAAAATAACTGTATTTTATATTTCCCAATGTATTTTAATAATTTACCTAAGGAGCCTTTAAAATCTTTTGGTTTCTCTATAGGTCCTCCCATAGGACCACCGCCCATATGTGGCTTTCTTGTTGATTTCATATTTTCATTACTCATAGGACAGTTCCTCCTTTGATAGCTGAGATAAGGCAATTTGATTATACACTTCACAGTTTCTTAGTAGTTCCTCATGGGTACCCTTTCCAACTATTTTACCTTCATCTAATACCAGAATCTGATCTGCATGAATAATGGTACTAATTCTTTGTGCCACAATGATAACAGTACTATCACCCGTTTCTTGCTTTAATGCTTTACGTAGCACAACATCTGTCTTATAATCTAATGCAGAAAAGCTATCATCAAATACGTAGATATCTGGATTTTTTGCAATAGCTCTTGCAATGGAAAGTCTTTGTTTTTGCCCACCAGATACATTGGTTCCACCTTGGGATATAGGAGAATTATATTTATCGTCTTTATCTTCTATAAAATCAAGAGATTGAGATATTCTTGCAGCTTTTACTACTTCTTCTGTAGTAGCATCTTGTTTTCCATAAATAATATTTGACTCAATGGTTCCAGAGAATAACACACCTTTTTGTGGTACAAAACCTATTTTTTCTCTTAAATCATGTTGACAGACATTTCTAATATCAACTCCATCTATTTTAATGCTTCCCCCAGTAATATCATAAAATCTAGGAATTAAGTGAACAAGCGTTGATTTCCCACTACCTGTACTTCCAATAATTGCTGTTGTCTCACCAGGCTTTGCTGTAAAAGATATATCCGATAGGACTGAATCCTCTGCTTTGGGATAGCGAAAAGATACATGATCAAATTCAACATAGCCCTTTTTACTACCTTTAAAACTTTCTGGATTTTTTGGATCATGAATGGTTTCATCAGTATCAAGTACTTCCATAATACGTCCAGCAGAAACAGAAGCTCTTGGAAGCATAATTGAAATCATGGAGAACATTAAAAAGGACATAATTATCTGCATGGAATATTGAATAAATGCCATTAAGTGACCAACTTGCAGATCTCCTTGGTCAATGCCATGTGCACCGGTCCAAAGAATTAATACTGTAATTCCATTCATGATAAACATAACAATTGGCATCATAAAGGTCATAACTCGTTGTGTAAATAAGTTTATTTTAGTCAGATCTTTATTCGCAATGTCAAAACGCTTCTCTTCTTGTCTTTCCTTACTAAAAGCACGGATAACAGGTAGCCCAGTAAGAATCTCTCTGGTTACAAGATTTAGTCTATCCACTAATTTTTGCATTAATTTAAATTTAGGCATAGCAACTACAAACAATGTACCGATTACCATCATAATTAATACGACTGCCAGGGCAATAATCCAGGTCATAGAAACATTGGTATTTAACACCTTTATTATTCCACCAATAGCTAGGATCGGGGAGTAGAACACAATTCTTATCATCATAACCAACATCATTTGAATCTGTTGAATATCATTTGTACTTCTAGTGATTAAAGAGGCTGTGGAGAAATGATCAAACTCATTATTTGAAAATCCTACAACCTTATGAAATACCTGTCCGCGCAAATTTCTTCCCATTCCAGCTGCAATTTTAGAAGCAAGAAAACCTACCAGAATAGTTGCAATCATTGCAACTAATGCTAGTCCAAGCATTTTAGCACCTGCAACTATAATATAATTGGTCTGTATTTTATCTGTGTCCATACCAAGTGCCTGATATTCTGCCTTTACCATGGCAATAGCACCTTGTTTTACATAGGACTCAGGTATGCCCTCAAAACCTTTTGAAATCTCAGAAAGAACGGAGGTGGATTGCTCAGATGGAAGCATTAATATCTTTTGAATCAAAGGATATTCTGCTGTTTCTGCAGGTAAAGAAGCAGAGATACTTGTATTTAACTCTTGTGCCTCCTCCGTTTCTCCAAAGGTCCAGGCTATGATTAAAAAGTTCTTTGTTAAAACAGTTCGTACTGTACCTAATTCCTTACTTTCTTCATCTAAAACATATATGTTTTCATTAGCTAGGGCTGGATAGTCTTTTAAGTACTCGTCATAATTTGCGATAGAAGTACCCTCCTTTGTCACTAACTCATATGAATTTAGAACTGATGATTGCTCTTCAGTGTTCATAAGCCCTAATAATAGATTCATTTGGCTTTCACGCATTGCTTTTGGCAGTGCATCCTCTATACCCCCACTTGTTATACCGATATCCACAATATTTGAAGTATAAGAGGGAAGGGACAAATCGCAATAAGCCTGTAATGCTAATAAAGCAATGACAACCAAAAGAGTTCCCATTGATGATTTTAATAATCTAAGTATTTTAAGCATTGATAAGCTCCTTTCAATTACATTTTAAACATGATTTTTTAATCACATATTATTTATATTCTTTATTATTTTATAACCCTTTGTTTTATAGCTATTTGTTTTATAACTCTTTCTCGTTCCTTTCTTTATGACTCCTTGTTTTCTTGTTCCTTGTTTTCTTGTTCCTTGTTTTCTTGTTCCTTGTTTTCTTGTTCCTTGTTTTCTAGCCCCTTGTTTTCTACCTCTTTCATTCCAGCTTCATATAATTCTGTATCCACTGCCTCATAGAATTTAGTCAGGATACGTAATAAATCCTTGGCGTCCTTCTCCCCTAGGCGGTTTAGAGCTTTCATAGAAAGTTCATGCATGTTACTAAATGCATTTTTAATGATTCCAATTCCACTATCTGTCAAATTAATGTACACTACTCTACGGTCTTTTTTGTCAGTAATTCGATAAATGTATCCTTTATCTTCAAGGTTTTTTAGCATTTTAGAGGTCGCAGGCATGGTAGACCTAAGATGCTCGCTTAATTCGCTTACCCTTATACCTAAAACATTACAATTATTTTCATTCAACCAATTTATTCTTTCATGTAAAGCAGTCAGCATCATAAATTCTCCAGGAAAAACAGTGGTCTTATTTTTTGACTGAATTTTGTGTATCAATTTCTTCCACTTGCTCATAATGATAATAAAATCATGAGCCAATAATTTATCCATTATTCCACCTCCCACACATTGATACTTCTTCACTTTATCTTGCCGATAGAGTTTTCTCACTTTCCTCTCTAAATTACTTAACCTCATCAATAGTTGAGTAGGTTAACTATTATTATAATTTAATTTTTATATAAGTCAATCACTTTATATTTTTTTAATTATATTTATTAAAATTTCAAAAAAAAATCAGCATACCATAAGAATGAGATACCAGTTTAATGAATTCTGGTTTCATTTAGTATATGCCGATTCTTTATCTTATATAAAATTTTATTCTATATTTTATGAACTACGCTAGCCTGTACCAAGTCTTCTATACATTTAATCCAAGTAATTTCTTAATTAGGGTAACTGTTTCTCCCGCATCTTTTGCAAACCCATCTGCACCGATTTCATCTGCGTAGCTTTGGGTAATTACCGCTCCACCAATAATTACTTTAGAGGATAAGCCTCGTTCATTCCTTAATCTAATCACCTGTTTCATTTCAAGCATAGTAGTTGTCATTAGGGCTGATAAAGCAATTACTTCTGCCTCTTCTTCCATAGCAGTGGCAATAATTTTCTCACTAGGAACATCCTTTCCTAAATCAATTACGCGAAATCCATAGTTTTTAAGCATAAGTACAACTAAGTTCTTACCTATATCATGGACATCTCCTGCAACCGTTGCTATAACCACTGTGGCTAGTTTCTTTTCATCCCCATCTTTTTTTAGAAGGGGTTCTAGATAATCGATAGCAAGTTTCATGGTTTCTGCTGATGCAATTAATTGTGGAAGAAAGTAAATCTGTCTATCGAATAATTTACCCACTTCATTGATTGCAGGAATTAATAGTTCATTTAAAAGAAATCCCGGATTTTTGCCAGCTTCTAAGGCTTTTATTACGAGTGCAACTATGTGTTTTCGGTTACCTTTTATAACACCTTCATATATAACGCGATTTCCTTCCTCTATAAGACTAGGATTCACATTACTATTATTTCCCTTATCTCCTTGCTGTCCTGATTGCTCCGTCTTTGGTGTGGATTTTGTATCTGTAGAATTATTACCCTCAGTCTTTATTTCTCTACACTTTGATTCTGTAACTTTGTCTTTCTTTGGCAAGGTGGTTACTCTCTGAATATAGCGAATATCCCCTTCTTCCTTACCCATTAACAAATCCGCAGCATAAGCTGTATTCATTAAGAGTTCCTGACTAGGATTAGCTATTGCCATGGTAAGACCTGCCTGAATGGCAAATGCTAAAAATGTGCTATTCACATATTGTCTTTCTGGTAGCCCAAAAGATATATTAGATAGTCCAACTACAGTTGCAAGTCCCAATTCATCTTTGCAAAAACGAATGGTCTCCATTGTTTGAATGGCTGCTTCCGTATTAGCTCCTATGGTATTTACAAGTCCATCTACAATAATATCTTCCTCTGATAGGCCTATCTCCTTGGCTTTCTTTAAGATAGCAAGTATAATCTCTTTTTTTTCCTTTAAATCTATGGGTACTCCTCTATCAGATACGGGTAAAAGAATAAACATAGCGCCATATTTTTTTGCTAGAGGAAGAAGTTTTTCCATTTTTTCTTTTTCCAATGAGATGGAATTAATTAACGCCCGCCCAGGATAGATTCTTAAGGCTCTCTCAATCACATGAACATGACTAGAATCAATACTGATAGGAAAATCTGTAACAGTTAGAACCTCTGTAATGGCTGCTTCCATTAACTCTCTTTCATCAACACCGTTCATCCCCATATTAATATCTAGGATATTTGCACCATGTTCAGACTGCTCTCTAGCCATATCTAATACAGTATCTAGGTTTCCTTCTCTAAGTTCCTTTTGCAATGCTTTTTTCCCTGTGGGATTAATTCTCTCTCCAATGACTAGAAAATGTCCATTGGTGTCTATTTTAAGGGTTTTTCTCTCAGTGGTTAAAACCCTTTTCTTCTTCTGATTGATTAGGGGTGGAGCCACTTCTTTCATACATTGATTTAATGCCCTCATGTGTTCTATAGTCGTACCGCAACAGCCCCCTAAAATACTTGCACCTGCATCTACTAGAGCAGCCGTCTGATTAGCAAATTCACTTGGCCCCATATTAAATACTGTCTCACCATCAATTAATTCTGGGAGCCCTGCATTGGGTTTCGCTATAATTGGTACAAAGGCATATTCCTTCATGGCAGAAACTATCTCAGCCATCTTATCAGGACCAGTAGAACAATTCACACCAATCGCATCAGCCCCCATATTCTGTAGTACAGTAACTGCTGTGATTGGATCTGTTCCATAAAGAGTCTTATTATTTTCGTTAAACGTTAGTGTTATCATAACAGGAAGATCAGTCGTTTCTTTAACAGCTAGAAGAGCAGCCCTACTCTCTTGCAGACTCATCATGGTCTCTATCACAAAAAGATCAACCCCCTCTTCTTGGATATACGTAATTTGCTCTTTATATATTTCAACAAGTTCATCAAAGGTCATTGGTCCAAGTGGATACAATTGCTGCCCAGTTAAGGTAATATCTCCTGCAATGTATACCTTTCTCTTTGTTCCAGATTCCAAAACTGCTTGTTTTGACAGCTTCACTAATCCAGTGTTCATAGATTTCATGTTCTTTTCAAGGCCATATTCTTCTAGTTTTACTCTACTACAAGTAAACGTAGGTGCATATAAAATATCAGTTCCCGCCTCAATATATCCTTTTTGTAAATCAATGAAGGGCCTAGGATTATCAAGAATCCACTTTTCCGGACATACGCCTACTGGCATGCCAGATTTTTGCATGTTACTGCCTGTTGCTCCGTCTAAAAGTACAATCTTTTTACTTACTAAGTCTCTAAATTCACTTCTTGTCATAGTTAGCTCCCTTCATTATTGTATCTTAATTTTATCCATAAGACTTACTCTGTTAAATGGCAACATAAAATAGTAACCATCTGCAAAACCTTTTAATTTATCAATGATTTCACTTGCAATATCAGCTGCTACCACTTCAGCTTCTTCTTTGGTCATATCCGGTCTGTATCTTTCTACCACCCAGTCAGGAACAAATATCCCTGTGATTTCATTTTTAATAAAATTAGCATTTCTATAGCTGACTAGAGGCATAATGCCACATAATATTTTTGTATCCACCTTACTTTTAATAATTTCAAGTCTTTTGATATCTTCATCAGAATAGACGGGTTGGGTAAGAAAATACTTTGCACCAGCTTCTATTTTCTTTTCCATACGTTCTATCACTTTTTCAATTGGTCCCCTAGCATAATTAAGGGCACCTCCATAATAAATAGGATCCTCTTTAAAATGTTCTCTATTCATTTCTTTTACATAGTTCATTAGTTGTATGGAATTATAATCAAAAACTCCGGTGGTTGAACTTCTATGTTCACTTGGAATAGGATCTCCTGTTACAATTAAAATATTTCTAATCCCATTAATATAGGCTCCAAGAAGCATTGAACGCATTGCAATCATGTTCCTATCTCTACAACTAATATGAGGCATAACCTTATGGTCTGTTTCATGATTTAGCTTTAAGCTCATAAGAACTGAATCTACTCGGCTTCTACCCATAGGGGAATCCGCCATAGTAATAATGTCTATATTATTATTTTTAAGTTTCTGCGCACAGGATATCACTCCTTCTTCAGATGCATCAAAAGGAGGATCTAATTCCACCGCCACAACCTTTTTTCCGGTTTGAAATAGTTTGTAAAACTCGTTAGTTTGTACCTCGCCTGCATGATTAATGTCCTTGTTATTACTTTCATCATTTTTTCTACTAGAATCATTATGGGTAGTGTCATAGTTGCAACTCTGGTTATAATCTTTACCCTGATTATTACTGTTACTCTGGTTATTATCTTTACCCAGATTATTGCTGTTATTCTGCTCTATATTGTTATGCAAATCTTGTTTTATATCTATTCGGTCACTATGATTATTCGTGGTATAATCAAGCTTATCTGCCATAGAATTTATATAACCTGGTGTTGTCCCACAGCATCCACCTACAACGTCAATTCCAAGGTCTACAATACGTTTCATATTCTCAACAAAATACGTCTCGTTATTCATGAATACCAATCTATTACTAAATTGCTCTGGATATCCTGCATTTGGCATGGCAAATATATATTTATCCTTGGGTAAATTAAGTTTTTTTAGAATTTGATACATATGCCCAGAACCAATTCCACAGTTAAATCCTCCGGCATCTATTTCTTTACTATCATTTAGCTGTTGAAGAATCGTTTTAGCACTAATACCTTTACTGGTAAACCCATTTTTATTCAAACAAAAGTTAGTGATAATAAAGCTATTTGGTACCTTCTCCTTAATATAACTTGCCACATCTTTTAAATAGTAAAAGTCAGAAAAAGTTTCAAATAAAAAGATATCTCCACCTTCATTTATAAAAATATCGCAAATTTCTTTATACTCGTTTAAAATATCTTCTTCTGTTCTCGTTCCATTCTCAGGAATAGGCCCAATATCACAGGCTATATAAACCTTTTCATTTTCTTCTTTTACCGCTTGTTTTGCTAACCGATAGGCATTTTTTATGATTTTGGCTAGTTCTTCATCTTCCACATTAAGGACCTGCCTATTGGCTGCAAATGAATTGGTTCTTATCAAGCAGGCACCAGCTCTAATATTTTCTTTATGGATTTTTAATACTATATCTTTGGAATAGAGATTTCCAAATTCAGAAATTGCGTTCTCATTATTTAAAAGTCTTGCATAATATGTTCCCATAGCTCCATCAGTTAATAGTTTATGGCTATGTAAATAGTCTTTCATGTTCATACTGACTCCTATTCTTATATAGCAATATATGGTTTTGGTATATTTATTCCTTTTATAATACCCTTTAATATGTGCCTTGTCCACAAGAAAATGTAAAAATGCCCTAGAAAATACAGCTAGCATTTGGTATTTTCTTGGGCATTATTACTTAATTTATTATATTATAACCTAATAAATACAAATTGAATAAATATACGTTATTGGATTTACAGAGAAAAAAATATATTATTATTTTCTCTGATTTATTGGTCCTACGGCTTCTTTTACAACATTATGGGTTTGATTCTGATTTTCAACCTTATTTTTACTGGTTACATTATTAAATTTTTCTTTTTCCTTCTTTTGTATTTGCTTTTCCTGATCTTGATTGCTCATAATGACTTCCTCCTGCCTACTACATAATAACAAAACTTTTTATAAATCGAACTAACCAAATTCCAATGTTCTATATTATTATTCTAGATTAGTTTTAACTATATCAAGCGTAATATGTATTAGAAAGTTAATAAAACAAATATCATAGAATAATCCCTAGTATTCTTTCATATTGTAGGATACAATAGTATAATAATGTAAATAAAGGAGTGAAAAATCTATGATTGATTTTAATAACAAGGGCCTAATAAAATTTGAACTGACTGGTGGTGTCAACATCAAAGCACTTTGTCAAAATATTAGTGAATATATTTTATAGACTATAACCCCTCAGATGAATGCCACAATAACATTGGAGAAATACCAAGAAGATGGGAGAGCATAACACATTCTACACCAAAGTGACAAAATAAAACGATGGTATCTCTATTGGATTTTACAGCTTTATATAATTTACCGTTCCTTTCTTACTTCTCTTTTAACTACTTAGTACAGTAAAATAACGCTCCATATAGGCGCTGTAATTAAGGATGCCAATGTTGAGAAAATCACCATATTGGTAGCAAAGGCAGCATCTCCATTATATTTGGATGCTAAAATACTTGTTGAAGCCCCCGCTGGCATGGCGGCTAATAAAACACAAACACCGGTCACAAGAGAATCAACCTTAAGTAGATAACAGGGTATGTATATTAATATAGGAATAACGACTAATCTAAGAATAGTAAAATAGACTATGCTTTTATCATACATTTCTTTTATTTTGATATCTGCAAGAATCATGCCAATTACCATCATGGAGAGTGCAGTGTTACAATTACTCGCAGTCTGTATCGCCATAGTTAAAAAGCTTGGGAGCTTTAGATTTGTTAACATAATTAATATGCCGACCATACACGCTATAATACATGGATGGGTTATGACCTTTTTAAATAAGGTCTTTTTGTCAGGTGATTCTGTAAACATAGAAATACCTGCCGACCACATAACTACCCTTTGAGGGATCAAATAGACAGATGCTAATGTTAACCCCATAGTGCCAAAAACACCTTCTGCTATTGGATTTCCCAAAAAACCCGCATTAGAGCAGACCGTTCCATATTGGAGACATTTTTTCTTAGAAATTGGATATTTACGAAATAAAATATGTCCTAGAATTGTGCATAAGAGTTGTATCAAGATAGAGATTGCCAAAACTCCTATAAAAGTAACTAGAATATCAGATTTAAATTCGACCATAAAAGATTTAATAATATTACAGGGTAAAATAAAATAAATAACCAAATCTGTAATACTTGATTGACCAGATGGACTGATGAGGCCAATCTTTTTTAATACCATTCCTGCTATTACCATACTAAACATTGTAAAATAGAGGTTTAATAATTGTTGCATTCACATCACTTCTTTCTGTCTTTCTTGGTTTTGTACCGGTCATAAAGCTTTTGACCCAGCATCATATAAATATCTATATTATAATAACATATTTAAAGAAAATGTCACCCTATATTATTCATACATTCGATATGGTTCCATATTACCTCACCTATGATTACTTACGATTTTTAAAGTTGTTGTTTTACCGGCTTTATGTAAAGTTTTACATAAATTCTATTATTACATCTCTTTTGCAAACGACTAAAGATGGGCATAAGAGAGCTAAGGAATACTATGGCGATTATTACAGATTTATGCACATGTAACATCTAAAATGCAAGATAATACAATAAAAATTCTTGAGACATTAAATAATTTGTCCACCAATGAAAACAAAGGTGGACAAATGGTGGACAAAATCAATAATTAGATCTAATTTATTAAAGTTATCTTTTTATAATATTTACAAAAACCTAGAACTTACCTGCATCTGCAGCTTGTTGGATCGCAACCGCAACAGCCACTGTAGCACCAACCATAGGGTTGTTACCCATTCCAATAAGACCCATCATTTCAACGTGAGCAGGAACAGAAGATGAACCAGCGAACTGTGCATCAGAGTGCATTCTTCCCATAGTATCAGTCATACCGTAAGAAGCAGGACCTGCTGCCATGTTATCAGGGTGAAGTGTTCTTCCTGTACCACCACCGGATGCTACTGAGAAGTATTTCTTACCTTGTTCAAGACATTCTTTTTTGTATGTACCTGCAACTGGATGCTGGAATCTTGTAGGGTTAGTGGAGTTACCAGTGATGGAAACGTCAACACCTTCTTTGTGCATAATAGCAACACCTTCTGTTACATCGTTAGCACCATAGCAATTAACTTTAGATCTATCTCCAGTGGAGTAAGATTTTCTAAATACTTCTTTTACTTCACCAGTATAGTAATCCATCTGTGTTTCAACGAAAGTAAATCCATTGATTCTTGAGATAATCTGAGCAGCGTCTTTACCAAGACCATTTAAGATAACGCGTAATGGCTCTTTTCTAACTTGGTTTGCAGATAATGCAATACCAATAGCACCTTCAGCTGCTGCAAAGGATTCATGTCCTGCAAGGAATGCGAAACATTTTGTTTCTTCTTCTAATAACATTTTTCCAAGGTTACCATGACCAATACCAACGTTTCTTTGATCTGCAACAGATCCTGGAATACAGAAAGATTGAAGTCCTTCACCGATTGCTGCTGCTGCATCAGCTGCTTTTCTTGCACCTTTTTTAATTGCAATTGCTGCACCTACAACGTAGGACCAACAGGCATTTTCAAAACAAATTGGCTGAATGTTTTTAACCTGCTCGTATACATCAAGGCCGGCATCTTTTGTAATCTTTTCAGCTTCTTCAATGGAAGCAATTCCATAGCTGTTTAATACAGCATTGATTTTATCTATTCTTCTTTCATATGATTCAAATAAAGCCATTTTTATGTATCCTCCTTAAATTATTCATGTCTAGGGTCAATAATTTTAACTGCGTCAGCAACACGTCCATATTGTCCCTTAGATTTTTCATAAGCAGTATTAGGATCATCACCTTTTTTGATGAAGTCTGTCATTTTACCTAAGTTAACAAATTGGTAACCAATGATTAAATCTTCTTCATCTAAAGCAAGTCCAGTTACATATCCTTCTGCCATTTCAAGGTAACGAGGACCTTTCTTTAATGTACCATACATAGTACCAACCTGACTTCTTAACCCTTTTCCTAAATCTTCAAGACCAGCACCGATTGGAAGACCACCTTCAGAAAATGCACTCTGTGTTCTACCGTAAACGATCTGTAAGAAAAGTTCTCTCATTGCAGTGTTAATTGCATCACATACTAAATCTGTATTTAAAGCTTCTAAAACGGTTCTTCCAGGTAAGATTTCTGCTGCCATAGCTGCTGAATGAGTCATTCCTGAACATCCGATAGTTTCAATTAACGCTTCCTGTATAATACCATCCTTAACGTTAAGGGTTAATTTACAGGCACCTTGTTGAGGTGCACACCAGCCTACACCATGTGTTAAACCTGATATGTCTTTAACTTCTCTTGCTTGTACCCATTTTGCTTCTTCTGGGATAGGTGCCGCTCCATGGTTAACGCCTTGTTTAACCGGACACATTGCTTCTACTTCATGTGAATAAATCATGCCAAAAACTCCTTTCAATGTACATCAAAATCAAAAATAATCTATCCATTATGTTATTATTTTAACACCGCACTTATTTTCTCATAAAATACTAAATTAGTCCATAGTTTTTGATAAAATTTATTAAAAGTGTTGATTGCAAAAGTAAATTCCACTTTCCCATGGAATTTACTTATTCCTAATATACCTTCATATAGATATGGAATTTACTAATTCCAAAATAATGTATAATAGTATTAAACATGGTTGCCCTCCTTGGTTCATATGGAGGATTATATTATGAATTCACAAAAACATTTAACTCTTGATGCAAGAACTACCATAGAACTCGAACTTTGCAAAGGTAGCTCTTTTAAAGCTATTGGACAAGTACTTAATAAA
>JBKEAO010000122.1:0-8831 GCA_047972335.1 Anaerocolumna sp.
GAATTTAAAGGTACTGGTAATATGGAACTTATGCTAGACAGAAGTCTTTCAGAAAAGAGAATTTTCCCTGCTATTGATCTTACAAAATCAAGTACGAGAAGAGATGATTTATTACTTACACAAGCCGAAATGGAAGCTACTTATCTAATGAGAAAAGCATTTAATAGTATGAAATCTGATGATGCTGTTGAAAGAATTATTGATATGTTCTTAAAAACCAAGACTAACGCTGAATTTATTGAAACTATAAAAAAGACGAAAATTGTATTTTAGGTATTGCATTACAATACAAGCTATGCTATAATTAAAAAGCTGTTTATACGATGATAATACCAATTTATATTGGTTTAAAAAATTAGTTTGTTTGTAAAGAGGTGAAAACATGAGAGAGGGAATCCATCCTAAGTATTTCCAAGCGAAAGTATCTTGCAACTGTGGTAACGAATTTGTTACAGGTTCAACAAAAAGCGATATCCACGTAGAAATTTGTTCTAAGTGCCATTCCTTTTACACTGGACAACAAAAAGCAGCTTCCGCTCGTGGAGCTATTGATAAGTTCAATCGTAGATATGGTCTTAGTCAAGAACAATAGAATGACGGTAACGTATCAAATGTTAAAAATCAGGTTGAGGTTTCATAATCTCAGCCTATTTTTAAATCCTATTTCATGTAATTTGGTACTGATATAGGATACAAAAGAAAGGATTGCTTATATGAAATCATCAGGAATTGGCGGATTGGCAGTTTTTGAAGGCGTGTTGATGAAAACGAAGAATCAGTACGCTATAGCTGTAAGAAAGTCTGATAAGGAAGTTGTCGTAGAAGTTAAAAACTATAGTAGGTTGTCGGATAAAATAAAGATACTTAACCTCCCATTGATCAGAGGAGTGGTACGCTTTGTAGAATCTTTCTCTCTAAGTGCTAAAAGCCTGAATGTTTCATCTCATATTATAGAAGAAGCGGAAGAAAAAAAGGTGAGTGATACAAGTAAGGGTGAGGGGATTTTGATTGGAATCACCATGATACTATCCATATTATTTGCAGTGATAGCTTTTATCGTATTCCCAACTTTTATTGCAGATTTACTTAGCAATAAACCTACCTCAACTACACTTTCAGTTATGATAGAGGGATTAATCAGAATATTATTATTTGTAATATACATAGTTATTATTTCACAGCAAAAAGAAATAAAGAGAATCTTTATGTACCATGGGGCTGAGCATAAGGCTATTAATTGCTTAGAACAAGGATTTGAGCTTACAGTTGAAAATGTAAAATGGCAATCTAGAGCCAAAGAAACCTGTGGAACTGGTTTTATGTTTGCAGTAATATGTATTAGTATTTTATTATTTATGTTTATTAGAGTTGATACAAATTGGATTTTATATACTTACAGAATATTGCTTGTACCTGTAGTTGCTGGTATAACTTATGAGATTATGCATTTGACAGCTGGTTCTAATTCTAAGGTTATAGGACTTCTTGGAAAACCAGGTATATGGTTTCAAGGAGTTGTAACGAAGGAACCAGATGATGCTATGATAGAAGTTGCCATAAAGTCATTAGAGGCAGTTTTTGATTGGAAGGACTTTTTAGGGATTGATAACTCTACACATATGGAGTGTTCTAATGGAAAAGGCAAAAGTAAAACTAAAAAAACTACTAGTAAAACGAAAGATAAAACTAATGAAAAATTAACAGGGAAAACTACAGATAAATTTACAGATGGATTTATAGACAAAGAAAAATTAACAGAGAATCCAACAGAAATAAATGTAGATTATAATGTAGATTATAATGTAGACCATGAGAAAGTATCTTCGAATAGTAATAAGAGAACATCTTCTGTTAATAATAGAAACAAAGGTAAAAATACAAACAAAGGTAAAAATACCACTAGAACCTCTTTGCAAGAGCGAAACAAGGGTAAGTCAGCTATAAAGACCAAGAAGAGCTTACTCATGGAAGAAGAGGATGAAATTCTAAGAGCACTAGAGGATATCGTTGCAAGTAAAGAAGAAAGTACAAATGACTAGAGGATATGGTTGTAAGCAAAGAAGAAAGTATAAATGACTAGAGGATATGGTTGCAAGCAAAGAAGAAAGTCTAAATAACTAGAGGATATGGTTGCAAGCAAAGAAGAAGGTCTAAATTATAGTGGATTTGGTTACAGATATAGTAAGAGTTTACTGGGCTAGAAGAGATCGTTGTAGTATAGTAGAAAGCTTAGATAAGGAATGGTATAGAATGAAAACCCTTGCACAAGCATTAAAGGAAGGAAGTCTTTTTCTTTCTGAAAGGAACGTAGCGGATGCTTCAATAGATAGTTGGCTACTATTGTCTTTTTGCTGTAAAATTGACAGAGCCACCTACTTCATGAATAAAGAAAATATTATGCCTCAAGAAGAGTATGACCATTATATGCAACTTATTTTATTAAGAAGTGAACATATTCCCTTGCAACATTTGACAGGCGAGCAAGAGTTTATGGGTTTGACATTTTATGTGAATGAGGATGTGTTGATTCCGAGACAGGATACAGAAATTTTGGTGGAAGAAATACTAAAAGTTTCAAAAGGAAAGCGAATACTAGATGTTTGTACAGGCTCAGGTTGTATTCTTATAAGTCTTGATAAGCTTTCTGATATAGAAAGTGGCTTGGGAGTTGATCTATCAAAAAGAGCACTTTTGGTGGCGCAAAAGAATGGAAAGACTTTAGATTCTAAGGTGACCTTTATGGAAAGTGACATGTATTCACGAATCACTGGTACCTATGATATAATAGTATCAAATCCACCATATATTCCATCCTCTGATGTGTCTTCGCTCATGGAGGAAGTTCGTGTTCATGAACCGATGATGGCATTGGATGGAAAAGAGGATGGTTTGTATTTTTACAAAGTCCTATGTAATCGCTTGAAGGAATTTTTAGTTCCTGGCGGTTTTGTCTTTTTTGAAATTGGATATAATCAAGGAAAGGATGTGACTGATCTTTTGAAGGAAGCAGGAATGTCAGAAATAAAAATTACAAAAGATTTGGCAGGTCTTGACCGGGTGGTTAGTGCCCAATATAAAAAAGAGTGCGAGGAGCCCTTTACTTAGCGTCTAAACTTACGGTATTAAGGCGATAAATAATAGAATTAAGCTGTAATTAGGCTGTTAAGAATGGAGAATTAAAAATGTTTGATAAATTAGAAGATCTATTAATTAGATATGAAGAGCTTTTGGAAGAGTTAAATGATCCCCATGTAGTAAATGATCAACAAAGATACAGAAAGCTTATGAAGGAACAAAACGATTTGATGGAAATCGTTGATAAATATAAAGAATATAAGGCAACAAAACAAAGTATTGAAGACAGTTTGGAAATGCTTGAAATTGAAAATGATGCTGAAATGAGAGAACTCTATAAAGAAGAGTTAAATAATTGTAAAGCTAATGTTGAAACAATTGAAAATCAACTAAAAGTATTACTCTTACCCAAAGACCCTAATGATGAAAAGAATGTTATTGTGGAAATAAGAGGTGGTGCTGGTGGAGATGAAGCGGCCCTTTTTGCCGCAGAGTTATTCCGTATGTATTCAAAATATGCAGATAGTCAGCGTTGGAAAATTGACATGATGAATTTAAATGAAAATGGACTTGGTGGTTTTAAAGAAGTTGTGTTCATGATTAATGGTAAAGGTGTTTACTCCAAAATGAAATATGAAAGTGGTGTACACCGTGTACAGAGAATACCAGTAACAGAATCCGGTGGACGTATTCACACCTCTACGACTACAGTTGCAATAATGCCTGAGGCTGAAGAAGTGGATGTTGAACTGAATATGAATGATTGTAAGTTTGATGTGTTCCGTTCTTCTGGTAATGGTGGACAGTGCGTTAATACCACTGACTCTGCAGTACGTTTGACCCATCTACCAACAGGTATTGTAATATCTTGTCAAGATGAAAAGTCACAGTTAAAAAATAGGGATAAAGCTCTTAAAGTATTACGTTCTAAATTATATGAGATAGAACTTGAAAAAGCTCATGATGCAGAAGCAGAGGCTAGAAGAAGCCAGGTTGGTACAGGTGATCGTTCAGAAAAAATAAGAACTTATAATTTCCCACAAGGACGTATGACAGATCACAGAATCAAATTAACACTTCATAGACTAGATTCCATTATGGATGGAGACTTAGAAGAAGTTTTAGATAGCTTAATTGCAGCCGACCAGGCGGCGAAGTTGGCTAACATGAACGAACAATAATAACAAGACGCTACACATAATCTGAAAAAAACCTTCCAAATTATCCAATACTATGGAAGGTTTTTTGGTATCTTAAATACAAGTACAAGAATGAAAGGGATGCCATGAATGTATGAATCAGTGGCAATAACACAGTTATTTACAGTGTTATGGATGAAAATATGATAACTAGCGCATCAAATCAACAAATAAAAAATCTGATACAATTACAAAATAAATCAAAAGCAAGGCAGGAGCAAGGCGCCTTTGTCATTGAAGGTATTAAAATGTTTGAAGAGGCAAAAGTGATTGGTCATTTACTAAAAGCCTACGTATCTGAAAGTTTTTATAAGGAAAAGGAACAAGAACCTGAATTCTTTGATTTTCCATATGAGATAGTAAGTGATGTGGTCTTTAAAGAGGCATCAGAAACTATGACTCCTCAGGGAATTATGGCAGTGGTAAAGAAGCCTGACTATCAGATAACTGATTTAATTAGTAAGAATAAAGTAAACCTTATGTTATTAGAAGATTTGCGAGATCCTGGTAATCTAGGTACAATCATTCGCACCAGTGAAGGTGCTGGTTTTCATGGGATTATCCTAAGTAAAACTTCTGTAGATGTATTTAATCCCAAAGTCATTCGATCTACTATGGGTGCAATATATCGTATGCCTATTGTTTATGTGGAAGATTTTTATGCTACCTTAGAAGAGTTAAAGTCATTGGGTATTCATATATATGCGGCACATCTACAGGGTGCAACTGACTATGACAGAATAAAATACAATGAAAAAATGGCTATCTTAATTGGGAATGAAGCGAAAGGGCTAAGTGATTGGGCGGCTGAAATCGCTAATTACCGAGTGAAGATTCCTATGGAGGGAGAGGTAGAGTCTTTAAATGCAGCCATAGCTGGGGGAATACTTATGTATGAGGTGTATAGGCAGGGAAGGTTGTAGTACTTTGCAAAAAAAATGAAAGTATTACAACAGTAAAGATAAGTGTTACAAAAGTTAAGCTAAGGATTTAATATTAGATTTAGATTAAAATTTGTTAAATATTTGATAATGAGTAAAAGATTCCTTGTAAACTAAGGCAAAATGGAGTAAAATAGAGGTATTAGATAGTGTGAAAGGGGGTTCCTATGTATGGCTTCAACATATTGGTTAATTGCGTTAGCAATCCTTATTGTAATTGAAATAGCTACACTTGGATTAACTACAATTTGGTTTGCCGGAGGTTCATTGGTAGCTTTTTTTGTATCCTTAGCAATTGATTCGCTTTTAATTGAGATAGTCGTATTTTTAGTTGTATCATTTTTGTTATTATTTTTTACCAGACCTATTGCCAGCAGATATCTAAATAGTAAGAGAACAAAAACAAATTACGAAGACTTTGTTGGTAGAGAGGTCAAAGTACTTGAGAAAATTGATAATTTTAATAATACCGGCTTGGTCTTATTAAATGGACTAGAATGGATGGCGCGAAATACAGATGAAACTGTTATTCAGCCAGGAGAAAAGGTTATTGTAAGAGCAGTATCGGGCGCTAAAGTAATAGTGGCGTTGGATAAATAATATAAGAAAAAGAATGGAGAACTAGATTATGGAATATTTAGTAATTGCACTTTTTATTATTATTTTAATCATTGTAGCTTCTTGTGTTAAGATTGTGCCTCAGGCTCAGGCTTACGTACTAGAAAGACTTGGTGGCTACCAGACAACTTGGAGTGTAGGAATTCATGCGAAGGTTCCGTTTATAGACAAGGTGGCTAAAAGAGTTATATTAAAAGAGCAGGTTGTAGATTTTGCGCCTCAGGCTGTAATCACAAAAGATAACGTTACAATGAAAATTGATACAGTTGTATTCTTTCAGATTACGGATCCTAAGTTATTTGCTTATGGGGTAGAACGTCCAATTCTTGCCATTGAGAATTTAACAGCAACTACACTAAGAAATATTATCGGTGAATTGGAATTAGATCAGACTCTTACTTCAAGGGAAATCATTAATACAAAGATGAGAGTATCCTTAGATGTAGCTACTGATCCATGGGGCATTAAGGTAAACCGTGTGGAACTTAAGAACATTATTCCACCAGCAGCGATACAAGATGCCATGGAAAAACAAATGAAGGCGGAACGTGAACGAAGAGAAGCGATTCTTCGAGCTGAAGGTGAAAAGACTTCTGCAATTTTAGTGGCAGAAGGTAAAAAACAATCAGCTATATTAGAAGCACAAGCTGATAAAGAAGCAGCAATTCTTCGTGCGGAAGCGAAGAAAGAAGCAACGATTCGTGAGGCAGAAGGTCAAGCAGAAGCAATTCTTGCTGTGCAAAAAGCCAATGCAGATGGTATTCGTTTTATCAATGATTCCAAACCAGGCAATGCGGTATTACAGATTAAGAGCCTTGAGGCATTTGCAAAAGCTGCAGATGGTAAAGCAACCAAGATTATTATTCCTTCTGAAATACAAGGAATTGCAGGCCTGGTTAAATCAATGGCTGAGGTCAGTAGCGATAAAGAAGCATAAGATTTATAAATAGTTCATTAATAGAATATGAAACAATTAAAAGCTTTACAGCTATTTCATTATGTTCCGTTGTGGAACTATTTGAATAAACTGTAGAGCTTTTTTGTTTATGAATATAAGGGGATAAATCTATACAGTACGGGTACCGACTTACATAGATAAGCATGAAATGGTAACCTGGTGGAATACTTAGAATTTTTTAAGATAAACTTAAGAATTCTTGGCTTGATATTCATTTAACAGTGAGATATTATATACTAGACTAGAATAAGAACTAAAATAATAACGAGTAATAGAATACGAAACAAAATAATAACGAGTATTAGAATAAGAGCTTAGTTAATAAGGAGCAGAAGAATAAGAACAAAATAATAACTTGCATAAGAGTCAGAAATATAAATGTAGATAGAACGAGTGCTTGTCAATAATCTGAATATAAATGATCAGTTTGAGTATCAAAGGGGAGGAACCGTAATGAAACAGTTCAAGAATATGCTACAGTCACCATATATTATATTGCCTATATTTGCTGTAAAAATGATAGTTTACTATAGTTTAATTGGTGTAGATGTCACAGACTTAGTTTTTATAATTGTTAGTTTACTAGCATTTGGAACCATTTTTGTTTGCTTTTCAAGAAGTAGATTAAAATGGAAGAAGGGATTATTCCTAATAGTATATAGTTTATTAAGTGTGCTGATGTTTGCAGATTCCATGTATTATAACTATTATAACCAGACTGTTTCTATAAAACAGTTGTGGCAAGCTGCTAATGTGGCCGCTGTCCCTGAAAGTTTTATTGCTACCTTGATTCCTGCAAGTTTCCTACTGTTTCTGGATATTCCTTTTATTTATTATCATTTTAAGAAATTATTGTCAGAGGAAAACTGTCCAAAATACAATAAGATAAAACAACTTACTTTAAACCATAAAAAAGAGATTAAATATTATGTTGCAGCAATTTGTGCTTTATTTCTTGTAATTGTTGTTAATCCTTTTAATAACTCAACCCTTGATAAAGTGAATAGTGTTGAATTCTTTTCAAATCATGTAAATGATATATATAATGCCATTGCAGAAAACATTGCCCCCGAGGTAATGCCAGCTGATGAGGTGTTAGATACAGTTCTTGAAGTTGCAGCGCAAAGCGATGGTGAGAGATACGAAGATATAGGTAAGGGAATGAATCTTATCTTAATTCAGGCAGAAGCATTGCAAAACTTCGTAATCAATGCTGAATATAACGGTGAAGTACTTACACCGAACTTAAATGCATTAATTAATAACGATACCTTATACTTTGATAGATATTATACAAACATAGGTAAAGGTAACACTGCGGATGCAGAGTTCTCTACATTAAATAGTTTATATCCAGTGATTGATAGAGAATGTTACACTTTATATGAAGATAACACCTTCAATGGATTACCTTGGCTTCTTAGAGATCAAGGTTATACAGCTAACGTTATTCATGGGTATAAAGGTGAGTTCTGGAACAGAGAAGCGGCTTATCCAGCACAAGGCTTTGAAAACTTTTATAGCATGGAGGATTTGGTTGCAGATGAAATGATAGGGCTTGGTATCTCAGATAAGTCTATGTTTTCACAAGCTGTGGATATTATGGGAAATGAAGAACAACCATTTTTTGAGTTTATTATAACATTAACAAGTCATCATCCTTTTAATTTAGAAGAAGAATATACTTCACTAGAACTAAAAGAAGAAGATGTGGGCACAAAGTTTGGAAGCTATTTGCAGTCAATTCGTTATCTTGATGAAGCCATAGGTGAATTTATTGTAGAACTTAAGGCAGCAGGACTATATGATAATACCATAATTGCTCTGTATGGAGATCATCATGGTTTAAATTTAGGCATGGATGATAATGCTGTGCAAATGGAAGAATTTTTAGGCGAAACTTATGATTATGATGAAATGTTAAGAGTTCCTATGTTAATCCATATACCAGGTAGTGGTGTAACAGAAACCATATCCACTACAGGAGGACAGATAGATTTTCTCCCTACCATTGCTAATATTATGGATATAGAATTAGAA
>JBKEAO010000025.1:0-82253 GCA_047972335.1 Anaerocolumna sp.
CTACAATTAAGTTTCGTTCTCTACCCATTCCTCCGCACACAATAGCACCTGCTTGACCATCAAGACTTCTTATCTCGTAACCAAAACCATTGCCTTTTTCCATATGTCTTTCTTTATGTCTTTTTAATGTGTCAATATATGTGGTTGAAAGATAGTATTTTACACTAACTGGTTCTTTTTCCATGATATCTTTTATGCAAGTGTTTGAACGATTTCCTACTGGAAACGAAAAATTACTGCTATCAATATCATTTCTAAATGCTACTATATAAATTCTCTCTCTGTTCTGTGGAACTCCAAAATCTCTACTATTTAAAATCTGATCGTAGACCTTGTAGCCAATCTGCTCAAATGCTTTCTTAATAATTTTAAAAGTTCTGCCTTTATCATGTATAATTAAGCCCTTTACATTTTCACAAAAAATTACTTTTGGTTTTCTAAGTTCACATATTCTAACAACATCCTGAAACAATGTTCCTCTACACAAGCCCTTGTAGTCATCTTTAAATCCCATTCTCTTTCCTGCCAAAGAAAATGCTTGGCAAGGAAATCCTGCTAAGCAGATATCAAATTCAGGTACATCCTCTTCTGATATCTGAGTTATATCTCCTGCAATCGGAAAAGAATCTTTATAATTAATCCTATATGTTTTTTGCGCATTTTCATCCCATTCACTTACAAATACTGTTTCTGCTTTCTCTCCAAAAGCATTTTCAAATCCTTTTCTTATTCCACCTATACCTGCAAATAAATCAATTGATCTAAACATGATCATTCTCCTCGTAAACTGTATTTTCTTCGCTAACATCTTCCATAATGTCTGAAATATTACATTTCAATGCTATACATATTTTAAGTAAAATGTCAGTATTTACATTCTCATTTTTCCCAAGCTTAGCAATCGACGCAGAACTAATCCTTGCCTTTTCTGCCAATTCTTTTTTCATCATATCTTTATCAATTAATAACTTCCATAATTTCTTATAGCTGATTTTCATCGCTTCATCCTTTCGAACATACTTTCTATTATCTTATCATATGAAATTGCATATTACAAGAGATATTTAACTTTCAAATATGTGTTCGCTTAAATATTCCTTCGAAATATACATTCATATTTAATAACATTAAATTCCAAGCATCTTCGATAAATCTATGGGCATTTATGGATTCTGACCATTTTGCTGTAATGGTTGTACTCGAACTTCGTTTCATTCCCTTCACGGGTGATTGACTTCACAAGTCTTCCTGCCATATCATAACCCTTTACATCGGTATCCCTTACCATATTTCCATTAGCATTATATTCTCTGGTGCTTATAACAATGCCAAAGGGATCTATGGTAGTCTTTAGTCTGTTCAGTTTATCATATCTGTAGGTTAAGGTACTGTTCTTCGCATTGATCTCTTTGATTTTATTGCCGGCAAGATCATAAGCATAAGTAAAGATATATCCAATGGCATCACTGAAGGTCTTCAACCTAGTCATGCTGTCATAGGTATACTCTTTTTCAAAGCCCCGCTCATTCCCCTCGCTGGTTCTGTTCCCATTGGCATTGTACTGATAGCTTACAAGTATAACACCATCTTCTACAGATTTAGAGGTTGTCAGTACCCTGTTCATAGGGTCATAGGCAAATATATATTTTGACAGTAAAAACTTTAAGTGCTACAATTAAATTGAGTTTGTTAATTTTAATACAATCTCTAAGAGGAGGATTTTACTATGGTAATAACTATTTGTATCGGAAGTTCCTGCCACTTAAAAGGTTCCAGAGAAATTGTACAAATTCTTGGGGATTTAATAAAAGGCTATCACTTAGAAGATAAAGTGGAACTTAACGGTTCATTTTGCATTGGGGAATGCATGAAGGGCGTTTGCATCAAGTTAAATAACAAATTATTTTCTCTTACACCAGAAGATACCAAAGACTTTTTTATCAAAGAGGTTCTTACGAAGGGAGAATTTCAATGAATGTAATCGGATTTAAGGAAGCACAGTGCAGAAATTGCTACAAATGTGTTAGAACCTGCGAAGTAAAAGCAATTTCCGTCAAGAATGAACAAGCGCAGATTATGAATGATAAATGTATTTTGTGTGGACAGTGCTTAGAGGCCTGTCCTCAAAATGCAAAAACTTATATTAGTGATTTAGATAGAGTAAAAGGTTATTTAAAGGCTGGTATTCCTACCATCCTTTCTATAGCTCCTGCCTATCTTGGAATTTTAAAATATAAAACTCCAGGGCAGGTGATTACCGCCCTATTAAAGTTGGGTTTTACAATGGTAAGAGAGACAGCCGAAGGCGCTGCCTTTGTAACGGCTGAATACAACAAACTACTTTCTGTCGGAAAGCAAGAGAATATCATTACCACCTGCTGCCCTAGCGTCAATGATTTAATAGAAATTTATTATCCAAGTCTTACAAAATACATGGCTCCAGTAGATTCACCCATGATTGCCCATGGTAAAATTATACGCAAGGAGTTTGGTCGTGAAGTAAAAGTTGTTTTTCTTGGTCCTTGTATCGCAAAAAAGCGAGAGGCTGAAAGTGATCCAAGATCAGAAGGTTACTTTGATGCAGTGATTAATTTTCCAGAAGTTGAAAAGTGGCTTAAAGAAGAAAATATAAATATACTTGAACTTAGCGACACACCTCCAGCCAATCCAGATCCTAAAGTTAACAGACTATATCCTATTAGTAGTGGTGTCCTCTCCTCTGTTGTTGCTTCTGGTGATGGCAAAGATAAATACCAGAAATTCTATGTTCACGGTATTAAAAATTGCATGGAATTATTTGAAAGTATGGAAAGAGGCGAAGTTTCTGGCTGTTTTATTGAAGCCGATCTTTGTAACGGTGGTTGTATCAAGGGTTCTGCCATTGAACGTGATGCAATCTCTAGATTTAAAGTAAAATTAGATATGGAGGAGTCCATACCCAAAGTACCACAAAAAGATATGGACTTTTACAAGGGCAGTAAGGATTTATCTTTTTATAAAGTTTTTTTAGATCGTTCTCCAAAGGACCCTATGCCTACAGATGAGCAGATTAATCACATACTTAGAAAAATTGGTAAAACCAATAAAACCTATGAGTTAAACTGTGGCGCCTGTGGTTATTCTAGTTGTAGGGAAAAAGCCATCGCAGTCTATCAAGGCAAGGCAGAGCTAACCATGTGCATTCCTTATATGCATGAAAAAGCCCAATCTATGTCTAATATTATTCTAGACACTACACCTAACAGCATTTTATTGGTGGATGCAGATATGAAAGTGGTGGAAGCCAACAAAGCTGCTAAGAAATATTTTCAGATTCCAAGAGACCACAATAAAGAACTTTATCTATATGAATTGATGGATCATTCAGATTTCTTAGAAGTGTTAAGTACACATAACTCAATATTGAGTAAAAAAGTTACGGACGAAACAACAGGCCTTACAACCTCCCAAAACATTGTATATGTAAAAGATCAAAATGCTGTTCTTGGTATTTTTCAAGACATTACTAAGGAGGAAGAGAAAAACAAACAAGCCTATAAGGTTAAAATGGATACCATAGAAATGGCGCAAAAAGTCATAGACAAACAAATGTTAGTTGCACAGCAAATAGCAGGACTCTTAGGTGAGACCACAGCAGAAACCAAAGTAACCCTAACAAAGCTTCGAGATACCATTCTCTTTGATGGAGAAGATATAGATAAAAAGCCAAAACCTACAGGCTAACTCTAGTGAATAAACCATTTCACTATTGCCTCTATTAAAGCGTGACAGAAAGGATAATTGACATGGATATATGTATCGATGCCGCCTATAAAAGTCTAAACAAGCATGAAGAAGAACTTTGTGGAGACAAAGTCGAACTATTAAAAACAGACAATTCTAATATATTAATCCTTGCAGATGGAATGGGTAGTGGTGTTAAGGCCAATATTTTAGCCACCCTTACCTCTAAAATCCTTGGTACTATGTTCTTAAACGGTGCTTCCATTGATGACTGCGTTGAAACCATAGCTAAAACTTTACCCGTATGCCAGGTTAGAGAAGTGGCTTATTCAACATTTAGCATTCTTCAAATCTTTCATTCCGGGGAGACTTATTTGGTAGAATTTGATAACCCTGCTTGTATCTGTGTTAGGGACGGCCAAATAATTTCCCACCCTTACACGGAAAGAGTAATCAGCGGAAAAAACATTAGAGAATCTAGATTTTTATCTAATTTAGGAGACTTTTTTATCCTTCTTAGCGACGGTGTTGTTCATGCAGGCGTTGGAAATTTGCTGAATTTTGGATGGACCTGGAAAAGTGTTTCGGATTATGTCCTATCTATTACAAAAGGACCGCTATCCGCCTCTAGACTGGCTGCCTCCTTGGTAAAGGCCTGTGGTGACCTTTATATGAACATACCTGGGGATGATACAACCGTTGCAGTTGCAAGAATTATGGATGAAAAACCAGTTAGTATATTTACAGGTCCCCCAAAAAATCATAAAGATGATAATTTACTTGTTTACGACTTTATGAAAGGCCAAGGGAAAAAAATCATCTGTGGTGGAACAAGTGCTAACATTGCTTCAAGAGTCCTTGGTCATCCCCTAAAGACAACTCTTAACTATACTGACCCCACTCTCCCTCCTGTTGCCTTTATGGAGGATATTGATTTAGTAACAGAAGGGGTATTAACTATGTCTAGAGCACTTTCCCTTATGAAACACTACGTAGAGGGTGTGATAGATGAATTCTTCTTTGAAGAATTAGATAAAGACAATGGTGGTTCTAAGCTTGCAAAGATTATCATTGAAGATTGCACTGTGCTTCATCTTTATGCAGGAAAAGCAATTAATGAAGCCCATCAAAATCCTTCCCTTCCTTTTGATTTAAGTATCCGCATGCACTTAATTGATCAGATAAAGGAAGTAGTCATTAAAATGGGCAAAAAGGTAACTGTATCTTATTATTAAACGTAGCTACAAACCATGATTGGAGTTCATAGCGCCAACTTATTCTAAAATAATTGCATTTATAGCTTCAATGCTTTTATAGCTTCAATGCTCTTAAAATATCCTGCACACTCTTACTCTCTACAGTAAGAAAATGTTCTGGTTCATGAATCTGTTCTAGATAATGTGCATCAGAATTTGTAATGATCTTGCATTGATTTAGATAGGGATTTGCAGCCGCTACATTGCTATACTTACTTATATCCTTTAATTCAGCACACCTAAAGTTTGAATCTGCAGGTATAAATCCCAGGTTTGACAAAAGGCTATTAGAGCCTTTCTCAAGGTGTGCTGGAATCATAACACCCCCATATTGGGCTGTTAATTGAGACACCTCCAAAAAGGGAATATCAGTTGCAGAAATTAATAGCTTTTCTTCTTCTCCCACAACCTCATCCCACCCATTACATATATACTGATTTCCGAAGATAACACGATTATTTAAAATAGGTGGCAAATGTTCATACACATATGCATCAAAGGCTAAGGCCCTATCAAGTGTTGGAAATAAACAGATCACATGAACCTCTTCTAAGGTACAAAGTTCCATACCAGGTATTCCAATGATTCCATAACGGTTTGTAAATTCTAAAAATGGCTTGCAGTTTTTACATGAGTTATGATCCGTCAGGGCAATTACATCTAATTTTTTTACTGCTGCCATTCCAGCAATATTACCAGGAGTCATATCCACATCACCACAAGGGGATAGGCAAGAATGGATATGAAAATCATAAGCTAGCGGTATCATGAATCCATTCGTGTACTTGTAGTGCTATATCAAAAATAGGCTCCTCACTGGAAAATACCGTAACATTTTGCTCCTTGGCCTTTTTGATAGCACCTTCATCCAGATTAGCCCCCTCTGCTAAAATAATACAAGCAACATCAGCAAGGGATGCTACTGCCAGTGTATTTACATTACCCATTACAGTAATCCATACTGCATTTTTAGGTGCTCTTCCCATTGCTATACTTAGTAAGTCACAGCAAAATGGTTTCTCCAATTCTCTATCTAGTTCTTCACCTATGTTAATACAGGTATAAACATTCTTATTTATAAGCTCACCAATGGTCATCCTAATTCTCCTAATCCTTATTTGTTAACATTGACATTTCATCCGATATTTTGTGTATCATCTTCTTTAGTATGTGTATACAATCCTTTTCGCTGGCTGTATTTCTTACAATATCCTCCGCCAAAGCTTTACAGGTTGGGGCACCACAGGAACCGCAATCAAGACCAGGAAACTGGTTGCATAACTCCTCCACCTTAGAAATTAGTAGAATACTCTCCTCCATATCCGTACCCAGCTTAAATACCGGCTCATACTTTACAGGATGGGTCCAATATTTTTCTTCTGCTTTTAACAATACATCCGTGAGATGGTTACAGGCAACGGTCATATATTTTCTTAGTCTAATCAATTTCACCTTTGCTACAAAAGGATTTTCTACAGTTAGAACACCTCCCACACATCCTCCATTACAGGCATTTAACTCAATGAACTCTAAGTCCGTAAATTTCTGGTCTTCTAAATCCTCCAAAACCCTGATTACATTTTCAATGCCATCTGCTGCTAAGTAACTATCTATTAAGAGCCCGCCTGCTTCTCCTCCAGTACCTCCCCATCCAATGCCGATTTTTCCAGATATGGCAAGGTTCTCAACCTCATTGTTTTGTTCCACCTCCTTCATATAAGGTAGCAGTTTTGGATAGATGTCTTTGATAGCAACTACACCATCAATTTCACTATGATCAAATCCAAGAGGAACTTTTACAGCACTTGCTTTGGCAGGACAAGGAGATATAAATATAATTCCAATTTGATCTGCTAAAAGTCCTGTCTCCTTCATGGCCTTTTTTCTAGCCAGTGAGGCAGCAATATCTACAGGTGCTTTTACTGGAAGTAGCTGGTCTATTAAATTGGGAAAGCGAACACTAATAAGGCGAACCACAGAGGGACAGGCCGTGCTAATAAAAGGAAGATGGTCTTTATGCTCCTCCACATATGTTCTTGATATCTCAGAGACTAATTCTGCACCTCCACTTACTTCATAAACATCATCAAACCCCAGGCGCTTTAGAGCGGTAAGCACAATGTTTACATCATCTAAGTTATTAAACTGACCGTAAAGAGACGGTGCTGGAAGGGCAACGGTATATGCATAATCCTTCATAATACTAAGGGGGTCATATGTGGCAAGCTTGGCATGATGAGGACATATTCTGATACATTCACCACAATCAATGCAAAATTCCTTCTTAATGACCGCCTTGCCATTTCGTACACGAATGGCCTCTGTCGGGCATCTTTTAATACAGTTTATACAGCCTTTACATAGTTTTTCATCCAGCCTTACGGCCGTGTAGAACTTATCCATAGAACCTCCTATGATGAATAATAGACTTAATCGTAACTATTCAGCTAAGTATGTACGGTACTGAAAAGTCCTCTGCAAAGTACTTAAACCTTATCAGCACTATTAATTTTATTAATCTTTGAGTACCAAAACTTTCATATGTACAGTGGTTCCAATCCCGATTTCAGAGGTTATCTCCATATAATCTGTATATTTTTTCATATTAGGAAGTCCCATTCCAGCACCAAATCCCAGACTTCTTACAAGATCTGGAGCTGTTGAATAGCCTGCTTGCATAGCAAGTTCAATATCTGGTATGCCTGGCCCTTCATCTTTTAATAGCATTTGTATTTCTTTGGAGTCTATGTCTACATCGATGGTCCCACCACCTGCATGTATTACCATATTAATCTCTCCCTCATACATGGCTATTGCAACTTTTCTCACAGTCTCTGGGCTTACACCCATTTGTTTTAATTTAGACTTTACATCGCTTGAGGCCTCTCCAGCTCTTGTAAAATCATCCCCAGAAACTAGATAATTTAAATGTATACGACTACGCATAAGGAGCACCCCCACGTAACCCTTTGGCATAAAGCATTCCACAAGCAGAAAACATACGGTGTCCTGTAGTTAATAATACAATACCATTTTCAATGGCTAAATGAATCATTGCTTCATCGGGTTTCTTTCCACGTACAAAAACAATACAGATAATATCCATCATCTCCGCTGTCCGAATTGCTTGCAGATTACACAAGCCTGTCAATAAAACAGACTGATCTTTTACAAATGCTAGTACATCGCTCATCATATCCGCACCGCAGGCAGTATGGACTTCTTTGTCCAAATCAGCTTCTCCACATACCAGTTTAGCTCCTAATATTTCCTTAACTTCCAATATTGTCATGTCATCCTCCCAATGGACAAATTACACAATATCCATATGATAAATTTCTAATTGTAGTATAACATTGCCATATTAAATTTTCAACTCCTAGTATCTTAGGACTATACTACAGAAATTTATTGTTATTTATTTGATTTATTTTGTGATTTTTTAATTTCTGTAGATTTTTTATTATTAACATGTTATACTGTTGGTGTTTGTCGACAGGAGATCTGTACCCAGTGTTACCCATCCCCTCCTGCGACAGGTGTGTTAACTTAATATACTTGAATCAAGGAGGTTAAAAAGAATGGGTTCCCTAAAAAAAACCGTCCCTTTTGCAGGCTCTAAAGAACAAGAATCAGAATTGCTTAAGGTAATTGACGAGTACAGAGACGACAGCGGGGCATTAATGCCAGTTTTGCAAAAGGCGCAAAATATCTATGGTTATCTTCCTGTGGAAGTACAAACCATAATATCCAATGAGATGGATATTCCTTTAGAAAAAATTTATGGTGTTGTGACATTTTATTCACAATTTTCCTTAAATCCCAAAGGTAAATACAAAATTAGTGTATGTTTAGGAACGGCTTGCTATGTAAAAGGCTCTGGTGATCTTTATAACAAACTAATGGAGTTATTAAAAATTGATGGTGGCGAATGTACACCTGATGGAAAGTTTTCACTAGATGCCTGTCGTTGTATTGGTGCCTGTGGTTTAGCACCAGTTCTTACCATTAATGAAGATGTTTATGGCAGATTAACACTAGATGAGCTGCCAGGAATATTAGCGAAATACGAATAGGTGTAACATTATGATGCCAGAATTATCCCTTCATATATTAGATGTGGCACAAAATTCCATAAAAGCTGGTGCTAACTTTATTCAGATTATGGTGGACGTTTCCTTTCAAAAGGATGCCTTAACCATTCATATCTCTGATAATGGATGTGGCATGACAAAAGAAATGGTAAATAAGGTTTTTGATCCCTTTTATACCACAAGGACCACAAGAAATATTGGCCTTGGCATCCCTTTTTTTGAATATGCTGCAAAAGCTACTGGTGGAACCTTAACCATTGACTCTATTCCTTGTGAAGGTACAAAACTTACAGCAATCTTTGTTCTATCTCATATAGACAGGATGCCTTTAGGCGATCTGGCGAGCACCATGCATACTTTGATTACATTAAATACAAATATAGATTTTTATTATACTTACCAGGTTAATGGTAAGCATTTTACCTTGAATACCATGGAATTTCGTGAGATTCTAGGTGATGTTTCCTTTGACCTGCCAGATATATCTAGATACATTAAGGAATATCTGGTGGAAAATCACTCTGATATCAATGAAGGACAATATATCTGATTTATATATAGGATAGAATAGCCCCTCTTTTTAAAAGAGTGACAAAGTTTTAACTGAAAATATGACATTTTTTTAACATAGCTTCTATATTTATAAAATAAGGAGGATATTACATGAAAACTCTTGAAGAGTTAAAAGCTATCAGAGAGAAAATGCAGCCTCACGTAGGACTGCGTTCTGAAAAAGATAGTAACATCAGAGTTGTAGTAGGCATGGCTACCTGTGGAATTGCAAGTGGTGCAAGGCCAGTACTTACGGCATTGTCTGATGCAATTCAAACGAAAAGTTTAAATAATATTGCTGTGGTTCAAACAGGTTGTATTGGTTTATGTCAGTATGAACCCATCGTGGAAGTTTTTGAACCAGGAAAAGACAAGGTTACCTATGTTAAGATGAATCCAGAAAAAGCCCTTGAGGTGGTGGAACAGCATCTGATCAGAGGTCAGGTTGTGGATAAATATACCATCAGTTCTGAAGGGAGGTTATAATCATGTATCGTTCACATATTTTAGTTTGCGGCGGAACCGGTTGTACTTCCTCCGGAAGTCAGAGAATAATCAATTGTTTAAATGCCGAAATTGAAAAAAACGGATTAAATAAAGAAGTATCCGTAGTGCAAACTGGCTGTCATGGTCTTTGTGCTCTTGGACCTATTATGATTGTATATCCTGATGCTTGTTTCTACTCCATGGTACAAGAATCAGATATACCTGAAATTGTTGCAGAACATTTATTAAAAGGACGTCCTGTAACTCGTTTACTATATACAGAGACTATTACAGAAGATGGTATTAAGTCTCTTAATGAAACCGACTTTTATAAAAAACAACATAGAATTGCACTCAGAAACTGTGGTGTAGTCGATCCTGAGAATATTGAAGAGTACATCGGAACCAGAGGTTATGAAGCCCTTGGCAAAGTCCTTACAGAATTTACCCCGGATGACGTGATTAAAACAGTGTTAGATAGCGGCCTTCGCGGTCGAGGTGGCGGTGGGTTCCCTACAGGCCTTAAGTGGAAGCTAGCAAAAGGCAATGATGCAGATCAAAAATATGTTTGCTGTAATGCCGATGAAGGTGATCCAGGTGCTTTCATGGATCGTTCTGTATTAGAGGGTGATCCCCATGTTTTAATAGAAGCTATGGCCATTGCAGGTTATGCAATTGGTGCTTCACAAGGTTATGTTTATGTACGTGCAGAATATCCAATCGCAGTAGATCGTCTTGAGATTGCCATTAAACAGGCTAGAGAATATGGAATGCTTGGCGAAGATATTTTTGGTACAGGATTTAACTTTGATATTGGCTTAAGATTAGGTGCTGGTGCCTTTGTATGTGGCGAAGAAACAGCTCTTATGACTTCAATTGAAGGTAATAGAGGGGAACCTCGTCCAAGACCTCCATTCCCTGCTCAAAAAGGTTTATTTGGAAAACCTACCATTTTAAATAACGTAGAAACTTATGCAAACATTCCACAAATCATTTTACATGGAGCAGAGTGGTTTGCCTCCATGGGTACAGAAAAATCCAAAGGAACAAAAGTATTTGCACTTGGTGGAAAGATTAAAAATACTGGTCTTGTAGAAATACCTATGGGAACTACCTTAAGAGAAGTTGTAGAACAAATTGGTGGTGGTATTCCTAATGGTAAGAAATTTAAAGCCGCCCAAACCGGTGGTCCATCTGGTGGATGTATTCCAGAAGAATTATTTGACATTGAAATTGATTATGATAATTTAATAAGCATTGGATCGATGATGGGTTCAGGCGGTCTTATTGTAATGGATGAAGACAACTGTATGGTTGATATTGCAAAATTCTTCTTAGAATTTACCGTTGATGAATCCTGTGGCAAATGTACGCCATGTCGTATCGGTACAAAACGTATGTATGAAATGCTTGAAAAAATTACGAAGGGTCAAGGCACCTTAGAAGACTTAGATAAACTTGAGGAACTTTGTTATCATATTAAAGATAATTCCTTATGTGGTCTAGGTCAAACCGCTCCAAACCCTGTTTTGTCCACTCTCCGTTATTTTAAAGATGAATACATCTCCCATGTAATTGATAAAAAATGTCCCTCCGGTGTTTGTAAAGCGCTCCTTTCTTACGTAATTGATGCTGACAAATGTAAAGGATGTACTTTATGTGCCAGAGTCTGTCCAAATGGTGCCATCGAAGGCAAAGTGAAAGAAATTCACTTTATTCACCAGAGTAAATGTATTAAATGTGGCGCATGTATGGAAAAATGTCGTTTTGCAGCCATTTCCAAACAATAAACGGTATGATCAATTGCAAATTCAAGGAGGTTAAAAATGGAAACCGTAAACATTAAAATAAACGGTATAGATATAGTTGCTCCTGTAGGTTCCACCATATTAGAAGCTGCTAAATTGGCACATGTTGAAATTCCTACGCTTTGCTACTTAAAGGAAATCAATGAAATCGGTGCCTGTCGTATCTGTGTTGTAGAGGTAAAAGGCGCTAGAAGCCTTGTTGCTTCCTGTGTATTCCCAGTGAATGAAGGTATGGAGGTCTTTACCAACACTCCCAAAGTATTAGAATCCAGAAAAAGAACGTTAGAATTAATTCTTTCCGACCATGATAGAAAATGTCTTTCCTGCGTTAGAAGTGGTGACTGTGAACTTCAAAAGTTAAGTAAAGATCTTAAGGTGGAGGAAGAAGGTAAATACGATGGTGAAACCAATGATTATGAAATTGATTACACCGCAGCCCATATGTATAGAGACAATAATAAATGTATCCTATGTAGACGTTGCTCCGCAGTTTGTGAAAAAGTGCAGGCAGTTGGTGTAATTGGTCCAAATGAAAGAGGCTTTAAAACCAATATAGCGTCTCCATTTAACATGGGTCTTGGAGAAACTAGTTGTGTATCCTGTGGTCAATGTATCGCAGTCTGTCCAACCGGTGCACTTTCAGAAAAAGATAATACAGATGAAGTTTTTGCTGCTATTGCAGATAAAACCAAACATGTCATTGTTCAGACTGCACCTAGTGTACGTGCAGGTCTTGGAGAAGAATTTGGTCTTCCAATTGGTACAAATGTGGAAGGCAAAATGGTATCTGCCCTTCGTCATCTTGGATTTGCCAAAGTGTTTGATACAGACTTTGCTGCCGACTTAACCATAATGGAAGAAGCCCATGAATTTATAGACAGAGTCCAAAATAATGGTGTACTTCCCCTTATTACCTCCTGTTCTCCAGGATGGGTAAAATATTGTGAACACTATTTCCCTGATATGACAGAAAATCTTTCTAGTTGTAAGTCTCCTCAACAAATGTTTGGTGCTACAGCAAAGACTTACTACGCCGAAAAGATGGGCATTGAGCCAAAAGATATTGTTATGGTTAGTATTATGCCTTGTACCGCTAAGAAATTTGAAGTAGGTCGTGATGATCAAGACAGCGCTGGTGTTCCAGATGTTGACATTTCCCTAACCGTTAGAGAACTTGCCAGAATGATAGATAGAGCCGGCATAAATTTCCACTCATTACCAGATGAGGAATTTGATTATCCTCTTGGCATGTCAACCGGTGCTGGTGTTATCTTTGGCGCTACTGGTGGTGTTATGGAGGCAGCTCTTCGTACTGCTGTTGAAACTCTAACAGGGGAAGAACTAAAGAGTCTTGACTTTACAGAAGTAAGAGGTGTAGAAGGCATCAAAGAAGCTACTTACAATGTAGCAGGAATGGAAGTCAAAGTTGCTGTTGCTTCTGGTCTTAAAAATGCAAAAGATCTTTTAACTAGAATAAAGAATGGAGAAGCAAACTATCACTTTATTGAAATTATGGGATGTCCAGGAGGTTGTGTAAATGGTGGCGGTATGCCTCAAGTACCAGCAAACATTCGTAATTTTAATGATATTAGAGCCCTTCGTGCGAAAGTATTATATGACCTAGATTCTTCTATGCCACACAGAAAATCTCACGAAAACCCTGCAATCAAAGAAGTTTACTCCACTTACTTTGGTAAACCAGGCAGTCATAAAGCGCATGAAATACTTCACACCACTTATGTGAAGAGAAGTATAAACTAGTGAATAGAAACATTACCAAACATAATCTTTCTTTACTAAAAAAATATTTAAAAAATCTAAAAAGTTAAAAAAAATCATATCATAATAAAAATTAAGATGTTTATATATTAAATTGGCTGACGTTCTTGCCAAGATAAATATATAGACATCTTAATTCATTTCTATCTCTATAGGTTTTCAATTACATTACAATTTAGGCAAAATGAATCCTGAAATCTAATTCATAAACTGTATTTTAATCTTATCTTGTAATTCATTAATATCTAACATAACCAAGTCCTTACTTCCTGCATCTACAACCTTATCCGCTTCTTTTAGAGCCAGCTCCAGATACTTGGTACTTTCACTTTTATTCCCCTTTATCACATAAGCTCTTGTCAAAGCTTCATAAGCATATGCTAAATTAAAACCTGAAAATCCATTGTCTTCACAGATCTTTAGTGCCCTTAGACCGTGGTAAAGGCAGGATTCAAAATTATTAATAGTCGCATAAACTCTAGATATCTGCCATTCTCCATTATAGATGTTGTTTGGATTCCCTTGCAGCATCCAATGGTACAAGGAGGCATGTGCCTGATGCACCATCAGATAATCCTCATCTTCTGTTCTTGTTTCCTTCTCAAGTAGATTCCAGACGCCGTTAAATAACTCCGTGGCTAAATCTTTCATATCCTTTTCCATAATTCCTCCTTTAAAGTATAGCAGCTTAGCTTATCATTTATAAATAAATTCATCCTACTTATGTAACTATTAATAAATTATTCTACTATATATTCGTGACTATTACAATCCGTCATTAGTCTGTACCAACACTGAAAGCTAAAAACCCTATGACTACGGCGCTTTTACTCCATCATAATTTTAAGCAAAGTTACAAAGAACTGCTCAGACTCCTGATATAAAACTTTTTTTGCGTAAGCTGGATTATCGGTAATTATGTTATCCACGCCGATTCTTTCCAAGCGTTCAAATTCTGTTTTACTGTTTACGGTCCAAACATGTATTTCCTTACCATTTTTATGAACCTCTCTGACAACTCCCTTAGATACTAAATTGTATTTCATACTAAAAAAGTCCACCGCTTCATTTTCATACAGAGTAGAATAAATTTGATAGGTAATAAATCCAGTTCTAACCTCTGGATCTACCTCTTTGATTTTTTCTAAGCATTTTAAGCTAGTAGAAGTTACGACGCATTGCCATTCCATTTCGTATTCATTAATGAGTGCAACAACCTTCTGTGCAAGTTCCTCTTCTTCATTTCTGTATTTAAGGTCTAGATTTAGCATAACCTTACCCTTACTTAATTCTAGAACTTCTCTGAGGGTTGGGATTTTAGTACCTGCATATTCTTTACTTAACCAAACACCTGCATCTAAGTTCATAATTTCTGCATAAGTCACATCCCATATCTTCTTATTTAGTCCAGTGGTACGTTTTAGATTGTTATCATGAAGTATAACTAGTTCTCCATCTTTTGTAACCCTTACATCTACCTCAACATAGTCAGCCTGCTCTTCTATGGCCTTTTCTATAGCTGGTAATGTATTCTCTGGTACATCATGAGAAAACCCCCTATGTGAAGTCACTTGAATCTTGTCCAGATTCATGTAGTCTAGGGGACTACCATTTCTAACATCCATGTAAAAGAAATAGAAATTAATAAAGGTTAAGGCAACCACTACAACAGATATAATTTTTTTATAGGAATATTCTCTGCTGTAAATGACATCATCCTTTGTATCTGGTACATTTTTTTTCTTTAAATCATAGGTATGATACATGTTGGTAATCAGAGCTATGTTACCTGCCATGCCAAGGGTATAAAATATTAAAAACAGATAGTTATTTATGTAATCATTATATGTGATAAACGTTGCAACAGCCAAGGTTTTGTCATTAAGACCTGTGACAAATAAAATAGTTAAACCCATAATAAAAGCATAAACGATTAAAATGATAATAGAAATCAAAACATTCCATATGATAACATAAAGAGCAGCCTTAAGTCCTCTGTCTTTACTAATGCTTATACTATCTTTTACACCTTCATCATAGGTGTGGTGCTTGTCTAGCATAGATGGCAATACTAAAAGTCTATTTCTAAAAAGTAGTAATAACCCTAAGGCTAGCGCTAAGATAACGCATACGATCACTGGCGTCTCACTCGGTAATTTGTCCATGAAGAATCGAAAAAACCTAATTTTATTTAATAGCATACAAACCAATGGAACATTCCATATGAACACCAGCATATAAATTCCTGGTAGTATCTTTATATTCTTCAGTCTAAACACCTGAAACAAATGATAAAAAGCAATGATATAAACCTTTAAAACTTTAGGCTTTTGATTGTTTTGTATATATGTAAAATAAATAATGAAATAAAAGGTATGGTACACAAAGACAATTCCTAACACAAATAAGAGTAGAATAAGAAGCAATAAAGAAATCGGATGTAATAAAATCGATCCTATATTATTAACTGTTATATAGCTAAATCCTGAAACTCTAAGAATTAAACTTAATATGTAAGATGTCACTGATCTTAATAAATAGATGGAGGCAACCAATAAAATAATCTGGCCACACATTAAGGGGATAAAATATTTCATAAACAATCTTAATGACCTAGAAAACATTTTAAACTTTGGAATCCGATGCTGTATATTATTATTTGTCATATTCATTCTTCTTTCTATGTCACTCTCTATTACGATCCAACCATACTGTGCTCTATCACATGTAAGCCCATTCAGGTCATGGATAAATTAAGATGTATATATTAATTGTATTATTTTCATTCGTCTACGTCAAGAAATAAGTCAAAAATGGGTGACAAAATGCATAGCATTTCGTTCACCCACCTTTTCATATCTATGTCAAGCAGCCGAATTAATTAGTGCTTTTCCAAAATAAAATATAAGGTGTAAGAGTTTCGGTTGCGAATTTTTTAGATATGTATGAATTGACTCTTATTCCTTATATCTATACTGTAGTATATTCATTTCCTTATAATTTGTTACTTGAATACCTCAAACCTACCATTTAAATTTCTATTATAGCACCCCAAGAAGTAAAATTACATAGGAACGTAAAGTCAGATCTATCACAAAAAAAGTTGTTCTTAGATTATCTAGGAACAACTTTTTTCTTATAATATAAAATTTACTTTCTTAACAATTCCATTGGATTGAGTGTATCCTCATCCTTAGAAACCTGGAAGTATAGATTACTTCCTTCTTCATAGTAAAACATGGTAGGCTTTGTTATTGTTCCAATAACACTTCCTTCTTTCACCAACTCACCAACCTTATAATTAACTTTTTTATCTAGCTGGCCATAAACCAAAGAATACCCACTACCAACATTAATTGTAACGGTAGTTCCTGTTTCTGCTTCTGTAGTGATAGAAGTAATAATACCATCTGCTGCACTTAGTACATCAGTACCAACTTGTGCACCAATTATCATTGCAGGATTACATTTAAATTGCTCTAAGGTCTTAAAAAATACCACCTTATCAGCACTGTAATCCATCAAAACCTCACCTTTGACCGGCCACAAAAGTCCTTTTTCTGTATCAAAATATAAGGTTTCTGGGCTAATAACTTCTTGAGTTTGGTTCTCTTGTGTTGCAACTTCTGCATCAGAGTTTGTTGTGTCATCAGCAGAGGCAGTATCTGGTATATCTTCTGCTGCATTTGCAACTGCATTTGGATCATCTTCTGCATCGGAGTCTAAAAGACTCCCATCTGTTACCGGCTCCTTAATTTCATTTTGAGTCGGATCATTACTTGCCACATTAGAATCTGTGCTTGGAATATTAGCTGCAGTATCTAAAGGGTTGTTATTTGTGTCTAGTAATTCATCAGCATATGAATCTTGATCGCCATCAGTAACCTCGTCTACAATTGGTTCGTTTAAATCTGCTAAGTTATTACCTTCCTCTTTATTCGAGGGTTGATTTAAACTCACCAGTGTAATTGCAAGGATTGCTAGCACACCGACACATAATAACGCATAAAAGCTTTTGCTTTTCATAAATTCAGCTAAGCTATGTTTCTTCATTATCATCACCTCTAGATATATTTTCACCAGAAATGTTTATTTTATTCATAGATAAAAATGCAGAAACACAAATTCCTGTAAAAACTTATTGTTTTAGTCCAAACAACTGTAAAATATCTAATGCACAGACCAAATAGACCAGTCAAATACAGATTTTTACCTTAAGTTTTTAGAAACGTGCCAGAGCAGAAAGGCATATTTTAAAAGATATAAGAGTGAATCCTTATCTTTCAATAAAGACATGAAAAAAAGCGAGCAGTGGCTCGCCTTTTTTTCTCTAAACTCTGACTTTCGTTTCTACATCCTACAGTTTAACAACTCCAAGAGTAACAACTTCGCCATTGATATTCCATTCCTTTTCAAATCCCTTTATTTCACCAAGGAGAATTTCTTTGGCCAATACTTCTGATTTAATCTCTTCTAAATTCCTATCAAAGATACCCTTAATGGAATCATTACCGTCTTGATATACTTTAATATGATCCATTACTTCAAATCCTGCGTCTTTTCTCATTGTCTGGATTTTGCTAATGATTTCTCTGACAAAACCTTCTTCGATTAAGGCAGCTGATAATTTGGTATCTAACACTACAGTAACCCCTTGATCAGATCCTGATACAAAGCCTTCTGCCTGAGCTGCTTCAATTAATAAATCCTCTTTTAATAGAACTGCTTCGGCACCCTCTAAAGTGATTTTAAGTCCGCCTGTGGCATTAATCTCATCCATAGCTGTATTGCCATCTAATTCAGCTAAAATACCACGGATACTTCCAATCTGTTTACCAAACTTAGGTCCTAATGTCTTTAACTGCGGTTTAAAGCTATAAGAAGTAAAGTTTCTTACATCATTCGTAAATATCACTTCTTTTACATTAAGTTCTTCCGCAATGATTTCCTTAAAGAAATCACCTAGTCCTAATTGCTTATTTCCACTCGCATCTGTATAGACATGTTCTGTCTTAACATACATAGTGCCAATTGGCTGTCTATTCTTGATATTAGCAGTGTTTCTACAAGCACGACCTAGTACAACTATATCAAGTACCGCTTCCATGTTTTCTTCTAAATCTTTATTCATGTATTCTTCATTGTAAGAAGGATAATCGCATAAATGTATACTTTCTGGAGCTGTACTATCAATACTTACTACTAAATTACGATAAATATCTTCTGTCATGTAAGGTATAAATGGAGCTGCAACTTTAGCCAATGTAACAAGAGCGGTATAAAGAGTCATATACGCATTGATTTTATCCTGTTCCATTCCCTTAGCCCAGAAACGTTCTCTACTTCTTCTAACGTACCAGTTACTCATTTCATCAACAAATTCATCCATGACTCTGGCTGCTTCTGTAATCTTGTAGTTTTCTAAATTATCGTCAACAGTTTTTACCACAGTATTTAATTTTGATAAGAGCCATTTATCCATAACTGGAAGTTTATTATAATCAAGTAAATATTTTGTGGCGTCAAATTCATCAATATTTGCATACAGTACAAAGAAGGCATAGGTGTTCCAAAATGTTCCCATAAACTTTCTCTGACCTTCTGTTACTGCATTGCTATGGAAACGATTCGGTAACCATAAAGCACTATTTGTATAGAAATACCAACGAATTGCATCTGCACCATGTTCAGAAAGTGCATCAAATGGGTCCACCGCGTTACCTTTTGATTTAGACATTTTTTGTCCATTCTCATCCTGAACATGACCTAGTACAATAACATTTTTAAATGGTGCCTTTTCAAAAATTAAAGTTGATATAGCAAGAAGAGAATAAAACCAACCTCTTGTCTGATCCACTGCTTCACTAATGAAATCTGCAGGGAAATTTTTATCAAACATTTCTTTATTTTCAAATGGATAGTGCCATTGGGCAAAAGGCATTGCGCCAGAGTCAAACCAGCAGTCAATTACTGGTTTGACACGTTGCATCTCTTTTGCACACTCAGGGCATTTGATGGTAACTGCATCAATAAATGGTCTGTGAAGTTCAATATGCTCAGGGCAATTATCTGACATGGATTTTAATTCTTCAATACTTCCAATGGCATGACGGTGTCCATCTTCACATTCCCAGATATTAAGTGGAGTACCCCAATAACGGTCACGACTTATGCCCCAATCTTGAACATTTTTAAGCCAATCCCCAAATCTACCTTGACCAATACTTTCAGGCATCCAATGAATTGTGTTGTTATTGGCAATCAGTTCCTCTTTTACATCTGTCATTTTAATAAACCAGGACTCTCTTGCATAGTAAATAAGAGGTGTATCACATCTCCAGCAAAAAGGATAACTGTGTTCAAATTTAAGTGTTTTAAAAAGCAGGTTTTTACTTGCTAATAACTTAATAATGCCTTCATCTGCATTTTTACAAAACACACCTGCAAAGTCAGTTACTTCTGGTTTCATCTCACCTTTAGCATCTACTAACTGAACAAAAGGTAAGTCATATTTTCTTCCAACTCTGGCATCATCTTCACCAAAGGCAGGTGCTGTATGAACTACACCAGTACCGTCACTTAAGGTAACATAAGTATCACAGGTTACAAAATATGCTTTTTTATCAGGTGTAGCATAATCAAATAATGGTTCGTATTCTTTATATTCAAGGTCTGTACCTTTGTAAGTTTCTTCAACAGTGTAATCTCCATCAACAACAGAAAGAAGAGCCTCTGCTAAAATATATTTTTCAGTTCTAACAGGTGTATTATTTTCGCTATCCGCCTTAATCATATCACCTTTGTCATTTATCTTTACTGCTACTTTAACATATGTCTCGTTTGGATTGACACATAAAGCAACGTTAGAAGGCAGGGTCCAAGGTGTTGTTGTCCATGCTAAGATATATTCGTTGTCTGCATCTTTTAATTTAAACTTAGCTATCACAGATTTTTCTTTTACATCTTTATAGCCTTGTGCAACTTCATGGCTTGATAAAGGTGTTCCACATCTAGGACAATATGGTACAATTTTAAAGCCTTTATATAACAAGCCTTTTTCCCATATTTGTTTTAGAGCCCACCATTCAGATTCAATAAAGTCATTTTCATAAGTAACATAGGGATTCTCCATATCTGCCCAGTATCCAACGGTACCTGAGAAATCTTCCCACATCCCTTTATACTTCCATACGCTTTCCTTACATTCGTGAAGAAAAGGTTCTAACCCGTATTCTTCAATCTGTTCTTTCCCATCAAGTCCTAACTTCTTCTCAACTTCAAGTTCTACAGGAAGTCCATGAGTATCCCAACCTGCTTTTCTAAGAACATTATAACCCTTCATGGTTCTGTATCTTGGAATAATATCCTTAATAACCCTGGTTAAAACATGTCCAATATGTGGTTTTCCATTGGCAGTTGGGGGGCCGTCATAGAAAGTATAAGATTTCCCATTTTTTCTTTCTTCAATGGTCTTTTCAAATACTTTGTTATTCTTCCAGAATTTTAGTACTTCTTTTTCACGTTCTACAAAGTTTAAATTGGTAGATACCTTTTGATACATTTTCATTCCTCCTATTATTTTAAACATAGATTAAATACTTCATCATTCCAAGAGCCTGGCATTACCGAATAGTTTCCTGTTATATGGTTTCCAGTAAAGTAAAAAAAGCTCCCATCCATAAACAGGATGAGAGCGTATAAGCTTCATTGTACCACCTATTTACATACGTTTCTCTTAAAAAAAGAACATGATATGCTTCCATATAACGGTGGATTCCGGCACGGCTTACTAAATAATTCAGCTTACAACTTAGGAGTGATTTTCAGAATCTGCTACTTGTGCCGGTCTTTCACTATCACCAGCTCGCTTTGACTTTCGCTTTAGAAATTCCTACTCTCTCCATCATAGTCTTTCAAATATGATATAAATTATGATATACAGTAATAAAAAGTTACGAATACTGTAATTAATACTCATAATGATAGTATATAACTTTTTAAATGTCAATCCTATTTTTTAAGTGGTAATATAAATGGTAACTATTTAGCCATATCATACTATGTTTCACTAAAAAGTCCCTATTTCGTGTGCGAATAAATTAAGAGTTATCTAGCACATGGTTTAATTGGTAATGCTTGGTGCAGGGCTAACTATCCCCTCATCCGTATCCCCTGATCCATCTGGTACTTCAGGGGTAGTAATAACTTGGCTTCCGTCTGTCTCGCCATCGGTACTTCCATCTGCATCACCATCAGTGTTCCCATCAGCATCGCCCTCTGTATTACCATCTCCATCTAAATCTTGCCCATTATCAATCATTGGGGAAGGGGTTGGAGTTGGTGTCCCAGTAATCGTTATCTCTGGTTTCTTTGTAGGACTTGGAATCGGCGTAAGGGTTGGCACATCAGAAGGTACTGGTGTAAGTTCTGGTGTAGGTGATGGTGTAGGTGTAGAAGTCGGCGCTTTCGTTGGTACTTTAACATCATCAGGGTCTATGCCGTAACTTTCTAAATTATCATAACTAATGGCATCAGTATAATCTATGGTTGGTATGTAATTATAATATTCCTCTAAACACAAATTATTTTCATATAGATATGTAGCCAGTGTTTTTCCTACATACCTTATATGCCAAGGTTCATAGGAATAACCTGTGATTGCAGTTTTATCTTCAGCATAACGAATAATATAACCAAACAAATGTGCGTTCTGTATGAGCCACTGAGATTCCTTTGTTTTGGCAAAAGAGGCATCTAACCTATAATTACAAGCCTTTGCGGATACATCAATGGATAAGCCTGTTTGATGTTCGCTGTAACCTGGAACTGCAGAATATTTTGTAGTATGATCTAGGCCTTTTACTTTTACATTATTGGTAAATATTTCATATTGTCTCTCATAAGATCGATAGGCAGAAACACCACGAAGGGCCAATCCTTCACTTGATGCACTGGCAAATAAGTCTTCTAAAGCTTCTGCCGCTTCTATTCTCATCAACTGTTTTTCATCCTCATAATCAAAGGAAAACATAATATCAGGAACTACCAAATCCGCAGGTATATAATCAGATGGCAAGGATATTTCTTTGTTTACTAATACAGTTATACTATTAGGGTCTGTATCAAGAATAACATCATCATGATCTGTAATAAATTGTAGATTATCTTGTTCTGCTACCTCAGTATCTAAATCTTTATTATCTCCCCCATCATCTTTGGAGGTGTCTTTGGAATTATCTGAGTTCTCATAATATTTCCCTGGTAAAAAGGTGGATTCACTTGCCTTAGATAGATAATTTACCGAAAAACCTAGAACTCCCACCAAGGTTAAAACTGGTATTCCCATAATCAGAAATCGTTTTACACTTTTCTTTAGTCTTCTTTTTCTTCTTCTTTTATTAATCACACAAAACTCCCAACTGCGTTTATAAAAACGCTACTTACTGAATGGTTTAGAAGAAAGATCAATCAGTTATGGCTATTTACATTCAGATTGTCTAATAACTTTATTTTCATCTGATATAATTCATTTGATAAATCCACATAAACATCGTGCGGATTCACAAGTCTTCTCGTTTCATCCCAAAGAGTCTCTAATTCTTTCCCACAATATTCTCTGATCTCCATAACGGAGGGGGATTTATAAACACATTTACCCTTTAAAAATATAGGTAACAATAGTTCTCTAATGGTATATGTGCCCGGTTTTAAATAAGTTTTTTTCCAAGTAGATATAGGGTCAAATAACATAAGCGGATTATTTTCTGAATATTTCTCATGGACCATAGCAATTAAATCGGCCTTGATTTTTCCACTTTCCTTTTCATAAATTCTATAAACTGTTTTATTCCCAGGATTGGTTATCTTCCATTGATTTTCTGATAATTTAATCTTAGGCATAAAAACGCCATCTCTTTTTATAGCCGCAAGCTTATAAACTCCACCAAAAGCCGGGCAATCCTTTGAAGTAATTAAATTCGTTCCAACACCCCATGAATTAATAGCCGCCCCTTGGGTTTTTAGAGAATCTATTAGATATTCATCCAAATCGCTTGAGGCTACAATGACAGCATTATGAAAGCCTGCCAAATCAAGCATTTTTCTAGCCTTTTTAGAAAGATAGGCAAGATCGCCACTATCCAAACGAATACCATATTTCACCGGCATTTTGTTTGCATCTTTTAATTCCTGAAACACCTTTATGGCATTTGGCACGCCGCTTCTTAGCGTATCGTAGGTATCAACGAGTAAGGTTGCATTGTTAGGATATAAGGTAGCATATTCACGAAAAGCTGTTAGTTCATCATCAAAACTCATAATCCAGCTATGGGCATGGGTACCAAGAGCTGGTACATCAAATTTTTGGGCAGCCAAAACATTGCTTGTCCCGATACATCCACCAATTACAGCAGCCCTCGCTCCATATATTCCTGCATCTGGCCCTTGGGCTCTTCTAAGTCCAAACTCCATAACTGGCTCGCCTTTTGCTGCATAGCATACCCTTGATGCTTTGGTTGCTATTAAACTCTGATGGTTTACTATATTTAAAATTGCGGTTTCAACTAATTGAGCTTCCATGATTGGGGCTATGATTTTAACCAAAGGTTCCATAGGAAAAACTACGGTTCCCTCTGGAACTGCATAAATATCTCCAGTAAAAGTAAAGGTGGATAAATACTTTAAAAAATCCTCCTCAAACATCTTAAGACTTCTAAGATATGCAATGTCCTCTTCGTTAAAATGAATGTTTTTTATATATTCTATCATCTGGTCTAATCCAGCACAAATTGCATAACCGCTGCCAGACGGATTGTTTCGATAAAACACATCAAATATAACAGTATCATTAGAATTATTTTTAAAATATCCCTGCATCATAGTCAGTTCATAAAAGTCCGTAAGCAAGGTTAAATTCTCATTTCCCATTTTTGCTCCTTTTTACAGGTCCCTCTACACGCCTGTTATTGCCTCTGTTTTTTCTCCAATATTTTGTCCTTTACATTATAACACATAATTTTAAATGTACAAGAAATAGACAAATATTTAATAATAGTTAAGAATTCTGTAAGCAATTTAGATTTCATAAGCATTTTTTACTTTTTTGTGCTATAATATACTCTCATAAAGTAGTATTGTGATAAGGAAAACATTTGCCTTAAAACACATATTATACTTATAATTTTCTTTTAGGAGGGTTTTATGAAAACCTTATTAGTTGGACTTTTTCTACTTCTATTTTTTATTATTAGCATTCCCTTGTATCTATTTGTTATAATTCTTGGGAAAATCAAGCCTGTACTCAAAGTAAAAGCCTCACAAACTATAGTTGTTACTGCTTTTAAGATGATACTATTTATTTGTGGCACAAAAAAGACGGTTATCGGTAAGGAAAATATTCCCAAAGACCTGGCTGTTTTATATGTATCTAATCATCGCAGTTATTTTGATATTCTATTAGGATATACCACCGTACCAAATCTGACTGGATTTGTTGCGAAGAAAGAGATGAGCAAACTCCCCTTTATTAGTATTTGGATGAGATTTATGAATTGTTTGTTCTTAGATCGAGACAATGTGCGAGAAGGATTAAAAACCATTTTAAAAGGTGTAGAACACATTCATAATGGTTATTCTATCTTTATATCACCAGAAGGAACCAGAAGTCAGAACGAGGAAATGCTTCCCTTTAAAGAAGGCAGTCTTAAAATGGCTGAAAAATCAGGTTGTCCCATTATCCCTGTTACCATAAATAATACGGATGATGTATTTGAAAACCATTTTCCTTGGATTAGAAGTGCCCATGTTGTTATAGAATATGGAAACCCAATATATATTCAGGAATTAAGCAAAGAAGATAGAAAGTTTTTAGGTTCTTATGTACAGAAAATAATCAAGGAAACCTATGATAAAAATACTGCTCTGGTTCACAGTAATGCTTGAACTTTTAAATAATAGATGTTACAATAATACCATTGTAAATGTGAGGAAGGAGGTACATAGTGAATACAGGTTTAATTGTTTTAATGATTGTATTAGCTGTTGTTATTGTGGCTTTAGTAGCTCTTACGTTTTACGGTAAGAAACTACAAAAAAGATCTGAAGAAAACCAGGCTCAGATGCAAGCAGGTGCACAGTCTGTTTCAATTTTAGTGATAGATAAGAAGCGAATGAAACTAAAAGAAGCCAATTTACCTAAGATAGTTGTGGATCAAACACCAAGATATCTTCGTGGCTCTAAAGTTCCTATTGTGAAAGCTAAAATAGGTCCAAAAATTATGACTTTAATGTGTGATGAAAAAGTATTTGATCTTATTCCAGTAAAAAAAGAAGTAAAAGCTGTCATGAACGGAATCTATATTATGGATGTAAAAGGTCTTCGTTCTAATTTAGATGCCAAACCCAAAAAGCAAAAATTCTTGCAAAGAATGAAAAATAAATTAGAGAAATCAAAAACAAAATAAAAGCCCTAACGAATCAGGGCCATTATAAAGAGTCAGGCTTATATGGCCGGCTCTTCTTTTTATGCAATTTTTCTTGGCGTTATTTTAATTTGAATCTTACAATCTGATACGAAAGAATAATTAATATCTAATTCATAATTAATTTCAATCAGAATTTTATCTTCTTCTTCCACAATCCCTATGATTTTTGTAAATATGCCAATTTGCAAATCACCAAATGGAGTTTGATAATAGGTCATATTTTTTTTATTCACTTCAAAAACCATATGAACATTATTAGCACCTCTTTTTAGTATATCGATCTGATGATCGGTTGCCTTTAATGTACAATTGGTAACACCCTCTACCTCTTCCATGATTTCTTCATATTTCACATAGTGTTTTCCATCTTTGTTATAATACTCGCCAATTGATATTACTTCAACTGCATCCTCTTTATCAAATTCATATTGAAGTCCAGCAATGGACAAAAGTACGTCTTTTTTCATTCATTCCTCCACCAAATGATAACTATAATTCACTCCTATCGTTATCCTCTGTTTCATCCTATCTATCTGTCAGAAAGGTGGTTGCCAATTCTATAATAAAAAATTAGCAAAACTTTCTATATTTACATCTTTTGTTTCAAATACTTCACAAGGAAGTATGGTATTGGCAAATTTCTTGAATTTCTCAGCACCGTCACTGACATAAAATTTATGATCTCCCACAAGTTCTCTACTCTCTAATCCCTTGCTCATAAGAACACGCTTTAATTCTATGGCAGTTTCAAAAGCTGGATTGACCAGTCTAACCTTTTCGCCAACTACTGACCCAATAATATTGCGTATGAGTGGGTAGTGGGTACACCCTAAGACTAAGGTATCTATATCATACTCCATAAGACTGCTAATATACCTTTTGGCAACTTCTACTGTAATGGGGTCAGTCAACCACCCTTCTTCAACCAAAGGAACAAAAAGGGGACAGGCTTTACCATATACTTTTACTTCTGGCTTTATTCTACTTAAATAAGAATTATATATACCACTACTAATAGTACCCTCTGTTCCAATAATTCCAACATTACCATTTACTGTGGTATGGGCTGCTACTTTAGCCCCTGGCTTTACTACGCCAATCACTGGAATGGATACTTCCTTTGCAACTGTTTCAAGAGCAAAGGCACTTGCTGTATTACAGGCAATTACGATTGCTTTCACATCTTTTGTTTGAAGGAACTTAACAATTTGTCTAGAGTAAGTAATGATGGTCTGTTTAGACTTGTTTCCATATGGAACTCTTGCTGTATCTCCAAAATAAATTATCTTTTCTTCTGGAATTTGTCTCATGATTTCTCTTGCTACTGTTAATCCCCCAACGCCTGAATCAAAAACTCCTATGGGAGCACTACAAGACATCACCTTCTCCTCCTGTTTCAGCTGCTCTGGCAAAGGCCAACTGCAATAATTTTTCAACTAATTGTGGTTTGCCAATCCCTTTTGCTTCCCATAGCATTGGATACATGCTGATTCCTGTAAATCCTGGTAGGGTATTAATTTCATTAAAAACTACTTCTCCCGTCTCATATTCCACGAAGAAATCCACTCTAGATAAACCATATCCGTCTACTGCTTTAAAGATTTTCACAGCATAATCCCTGATTGTTTCAGCAGCACTTCCTGGTAACTCTGGTGAAATAACAGTTTTTGATTCCATATTATTATACTTAGCATCATAATCGTAGAATTCAGCTGCAGCGAGTATTTCTCCCACTCCAGAAGCCTTCGGTTCATTACCGCCTAAAACCGCACATTCCACTTCTCTGCCAAGAATTGTTTCCTCAACTAAAATTTTTCGATCAAACTCCCCTGCATTTTTAAGGGCATAAATTAATTCATCTTCGTTAGAGGCTTTGTTTACACCTCTAGAAGAGCCCGCATTAGAGGGCTTAACAAACACAGGATATGAAAATTGATTCTCGATTCTTTTCACAACTTCATTTATATTGGATAACTCTTTTCTAGTAACAGCCACACACTTTGCCTGTCTAATACCCAATGTATCTACAATTATTTTTGTAAAGAGCTTATCCATGGAAACCCCTGAGGCCACAACACCACAACCAACATATGGTATTCCTGCAAGTTCTAATAGTCCCTGTACCGTTCCATCCTCACCATACGGTCCATGAAGGGCAGGGAATACAACATCCACTTTTTCTGCAATACATTTTGTTCCATCTAAAAATAATATAGATTTCTGAGTAGCATCAGGAGATATGATTGCCGTAGTGGTTCCATTCACCCACGCACCGCTAGCAATATCTTCTACTGAATTCACTTTTAACCATTTACCTTCTTTCGTAATACCAATCAAAACAATTTGATAAAGATCTGCATTTACATTTTTAATGATTGTTGTTGCGGAAATACAGGAAACTTCATGCTCTGAAGACTGGCCTCCAAACAAAACTGCCACTGTTTTTTTATTCATAATTAAGTTATCCTTCCTTCTTGACCAAATTTATCATCCAAATTTATCGTCCACATAGTAAATCTTTTTCTTCTATGATATTATCCCTAAATAACTTCTGCTACTCTAATTATCGTAATTTTAAGTCTAACTTTTTGGTGTTCTCTATACACCACAAAATAAGCGATTACTTTATTTATTCTACACCTCTTCAAACAGACTACTACTTTATTTATTCTGCCCTTATTCAAGCAAGATACTACTTTATTTGTTCTGCATCTATTCAAACAGGCTACTACTTTATTTATTCTACACTTTATTTATATAAGATTCAATAGATATATTATATTACCTTACTTAATTTTAATGTTTAAACCTTATAAAATCTGACCATAATACATATATGCTTAAAATATTTTAGATCCTTATTTACATAAAACAAGCAAAAGGTAACCCATTCTTTACCAAAATGTACATATATTAAAAGATAGAAATTGTTAGATAACATTTGCAAAATAATAATTGTTAGATAGCAATATGAAAAAGGGTGTTCGTTGAAAGAAAATAAAATAAAAAGCCACATACCAATTCTTTCAACATAAAGGTGGCAGTATTACATCTATATAGATGTATGATAAAACGGGGTGAATTATGAAAATTTTACAAGTATTTAGGATAGATGAAAATCCTTCCCTTCATTCAGATTCTAGTTTAGAACTTATGAATCCATTTATAATAAGATATAAATATTATGTTATGACTATGGTATTATTTTTCTCTCTCGCAGTTTATTTTTTGATTCAAGCATTTTCTTCTAATGATGTAAGTCAGGCAAATATGCAAAAGGATATTGCATCAGAGATTATACGTTTTCATGTTATTGCAAATAGTGACCAAGAAGAAGATCAGGCCTTAAAATTAAAGGTAAAAACAGCTTTAACAGATGCCCTACGTCCCACTTTAAACAACGTAGCCTCCGTAGAAGAAGCAAGAAATATTTTAACAGAAAACTTATCTAACATGGAGAAATTGGCCAATCAGGTCATAAAAGAGAATGGTTTTTCCTATACTACTACCATCTCCTTAGAAAGAGGATATTTTCCCCTCAAAGTCTATGGCGACCTATCACTGCCTCCAGGAGAATATGAAGCAATTCGTGTAGAGATTGGAGAAGCCATCGGACAAAATTGGTGGTGTATTATGTTTCCTCCTCTTTGTTTTGTGGATGCAACCTATAGCGTTGTACCAGAAAATTCTAAAGAACAACTAAAACATGTTTTAACAGAAGAGGAATATGATGCTGTATTTTCAGAGAAAAAAGTAGATGTAAAAGTTAAATTTAAAATACTATCTATAATAAAAAATTTATTTTCTGATTCTGATTCCTAATATAATCAGATTTTTAAATAGGGACTTTTTAATGACATATAGTATATAGGGCTGAATCCTTACGTCCCTAATAGGATCAGTTAAGTTAAGTATTGCAAATATAATCTCCAATGCTTATAATCATAATAACTAACCCAAATATCTAATAACTGGATAGGGTTTAACTGGGAAATTTCTATCAATAAAAATAAAGAAAATAGGTGTACATATGAATGTAATCAGATTAAAAGCATATGCCAAAATAAATCTTGGTTTGGATGTAGTTAGAAAAAAGGAAGATGGCTATCATGAAGTTAGAATGATTATGCAAACCATCGGTTTATACGATAAAATAAGCCTAAGTTGTACGACGCATCCTGGCGTAAGCCTTAGAACCAATCTTCACTATCTACCTACCGACGAAAATAATCTGGTCTATAAAGCAATTACAATGATTCAAAAAGAATATAATATTTCAAAAGGTGTTCAGGTTCATTTAGAAAAGAAAATACCTGTAGCCGCTGGTATGGCTGGCGGAAGTACTGATGCCGCAGCTGCCCTATATGGTATGAATAAACTCTTTCAGTTAAAAATTCCCCAGAAAGAATTAATGGCACTTGGACTTCGCCTTGGTGCAGATGTACCCTACTGCCTTCTTAGGGGCACCGCTTTGTCTGAGGGTATTGGGGAAGAACTCACACCTCTTCCTCCTTTTCCCAGTTGTTATGTACTGATTGTAAAGCCAGGCATTAATGTATCTACTAGATATGTATATGAAAATTTACGTTTGAATGATTCGATTATTCATCCAGACATTGATGGTATAGTTTCAAGCATTAAAAACAAAGACTTATACGGTGCATGCGCAAAATTTGGTAATGTACTAGAGTCCGTTACTGCAAAAGATTATCCGATCATAGAAGAAATCAAAACTGCAATGAAAAATACCGGATGTGTTACTACTCTTATGAGTGGCAGCGGCCCTACTGTTTTTGGACTATATGACAATCGCAAAAAAGCAGAACGAGCATTTTATCAATTAAAAATCAGCAATTTAGGAAAACAGGTATTTTTAACCACACTCTATCAACCACGCTATTAAACTTATAGTAAATGCGTTTGTGAACTAACATATTAAGAATTTATACATTAAGTCCGATATTTACCATATGGAAACTATTCATTATATGAACACTATTCATCTTATGGACAGTATTCATCTTATGGAAACTATTCAACGTATGGTACTATGTAACCATATCCTTATGTAATAGGAAAATTACTATAATGTAAATTATATTGAGTTTTCCTATGCCAAACCTGGAGGTTAGATTATGGCGGTAAATGGAATTACTACAACTACATATCAAAACAAGCAAACCACAAGAAATAATGATGCAGTATCAAAGCAAAAGCAGGAACAGGTATTGTTTACAGAGCCAGCTGCCACTTATGAAAAAAAAGCAGATTCCCAAAAAGTAACCTATAAGCAGGATACAGCTACTCTAGAGCAACTAAAGGCTGATGCCCAAAGAAGAACCGAATCTCTTCGTAATTTAGTTGAAAAAATGATGGTATCTCAAGGTAAGATTTTTAATGAAAGCGAAATGTATGCATTTTTACAAAGTGATGATTTAACAGCTGATTCAGAAACCATAAAACAGGCACAAGCTGATATAGCAGAGGATGGATACTGGGGCGTTAACCAAACCTCCGATCGTTTGGTATCCTTTGCAAAAGCACTTACAGGAGGTGACCCTGATAAGATTGATGAAATGATTGGTGCCATTCAAGAAGGTTTTGATCAGGCCACCAAGGCTTGGGGCAATGAACTTCCCGATATCTGCAAACAGACTTTAGATGCCACTATGGAAAAACTAGAAAAGTGGAGAAGTACAGCAACAGGAAGCAATGAAGAATAAATAATATAAGGGGCTGTAGCAAAATTCATCTCAAGGATTCATTTTGCCATAGCCCCTATTTATATTTTTTATAACCAGCTTCACTCTAGCCTGTGTTATATTACCTTATCCATCTGCTTCATAATCAGTAATTTATCACCTGATTTAACCACTTCGCTTTCAAGATCATTTAATTCCATAATTCTATCCACAGTACTATAATATTTCTTTGCAATATCCCACAAGGTATCATTACTTTTAACAATATATCCAATCATGCTAGGCATTTTTTTAATTCTATCATAATCTATATCATAAGAAGCGATATCTGTTATTATTGGTTCTGATATACTGTCAAATACTATGGTTCCAAGTCCGATACTGGCTTTGACTTCGATTTCTTCTCCATCAAGCATCATTACGCTTAACTGCTCAAGTGATGGTTTTACACGATAAATACTACTAGCCTGAATGCCTTTTGCTTCAATCACCTGATTAAAAGGTATTACACCTTTGATCGAAAATAAAGGTTTATTATCATCTGCACAAATATAAAGAATCTGTACATCTAATACACCATTTACAGCTAATCCGTTCTCAACTACTTCCACTTCGTCAACTTTAATATCACCTGATGCGTGGCATACTTGAAGAATTTCCGGCTGATTTGTTGATGTTTTAATTCTGTCATTTACACGTATTTTGCTATTATTTTTTACCAAAAGGTTCTCATAATGAGCAATCTTAATCGAAGGAATCAATTCCTTAACAGGAGAGTAAACATCATATAATAGTTCTAGCTCACCTTCGTCATAGATTTTAATCCCCATTTCAATGACTGCTTCCACGTCAATAATACGTTCCTCTCCATCTGCATCAGGCATTAACTCAAGGCTCTTATTTGCTATCTGGAAAGTAATATTATCAATCATGTCTTCGCTACAGCCATTGCATTCTATAGTCGCACTAAATGGGATTTCAGTTTCTAGATATTCTACTGGATTATCTTCACTTTCACTATCATACAATACAAAAACAAGTAGTTCACCTTTTATGGTAAACTTATTGTCCAAAAGACGTGCCTCGGTATTTCGAAGCTCCACTTCATTGTACAATATTTCTGAAATATTACCTTTTCCTGATGGTAAATGAATTTGGTCCTTTACACGATAGATGTCTTTTTTGTCAACAGCTACATCTGTTATATACATTCTTTTCGTCCTAAATTGAACATCATCATCGCCCTCTACTGAAACAGCCGTAGCTTCATCATACATTTCTTCCACATGTACTTTAAGGCATAAAATTGCTTTTACGCTAAGCTTTCTACAATTAATTAGGCCAGTCGTAAGGTCCTCAAGTTCCCAACTTACGATTGCTTCGTCTCCAGTACACGCTTCATCTAAATGGATTAATTCGTCAAAGGGAATTTCACCGGACATATTATGTATAGGTCTTGCATCTTCTTCACTTAAATACAATACATTAAATGAAAGAACTCCTTTTACAATCAATTTTCCATTTGACATTTTAACATCGTTAATTCTGATGGTACCTTGTTCTTTAATAATTTGAGAAATGTCTGGTTTTACATCAGTAACATTGAAATCGTCATCTAAGGTCAACTGAAGGCTGCTACGACATTTTAATTTATTCATATGAACATTTTTCTTGATTAGTTCCACAAAATTATCCCTCCTTGTCTTATACCATATCATATTCAGAGGGAATATTTTTTATGATAATTATTGCAATAAAAAAGGCCCTCCCTAAAAAATAAGAAAGCCTTTCATGATTTATATTAACATAACATCATCTGCACATCTTTTGTAAGCACATCTGCATAACTAAAAGACATGGTTTTTACGGAATCGCTGTTGTCGTCATCTATTTTTATTAAAAAAATACTGGGGTATGTTTCCGTTATAACCCCCTCTGTGATATCCATTTTGTTTCTGCCTCTGTTTGCTTTAATCTTTACCCTACTCCCCACATGATTAATTATTTCCCTGCGAACCTTGCTAACATCTGCTTGCTTCATCATTATAACAGCCTCCTTAAGGGTTATATTTAAGTATATATTAGGACATAAGTATCGAAATTATCTAATGATACTATACCATTTTTTTACCAACTTGTCAACAAATTATCTGACAATTTTATTTATTTGATGGACTTGTATAAAAAAAATATAATAAATCTCCGATTTATATTTTACATTTTGTTGTTGTATTTTTACATCCGCTTTACATTCCCATTATTTGCAAGGCAATATTTAACATATATTATGCACATAATTTATTACATTTATACAGATTTCCCAAAGATAATTTTATTTAATAAACTTGATGGTTTTATTTATAAATTGGTAATTTTGACTAAATTTATAAAAAGAATCTCTACGTTATTCAAAAAAAAGAAGCCCTAACCCTAGCGCTTCCTTTCCTAGCTTTACACTTTTATCTAAATTCAACACCTATATCTTGAAATTCTGTCTTAATTACCACATATGGATATGTAATGACATTGGTTACAGATTCATTTTCCTTAGGCCCAATCAGATTTGTATCTACATACACAGCATCCGCAGCTAGAAACAATTCATCAACCGAGATACTATATCCTCCTGTAGGCTGGGCTCCATATCCTACCACAATATACAAATAATCTTCATCAGAATAAGTTAGGGTAAACGGTTCCTTTTTTTTCTCATTAATAATAGCCATTAATTGTTCAGGTATATCTGCTTCCTCCACTACAGTAAATTCTAGATCCTTAATTTTTTTCACATCTGTATCTTTTGACTTACATCCTGTACAAATAAGTCCAACTAGAAGTACGCCACAAAGCAGTATCAGCATCTTTGCTTTTTGCATCTAAGCCTCCACAAGAATTTCCTTATTTTATTCTATGTTCCAAGTCCCAAAATATGCAAAATACTATATTCCTCGTGGCAAAAATCTCTGTCCTTCTAGATTCTTACATAAAGCTTTTGATATTCTAATAAATATTAGGATCCATTTTCGTGGTTTATTACATCGGAATAATAGGTGTCTGTACCCATTATTCTTGGATGACCATCTCATTAAAATCTAATGTTACGTCTTTGTCGTCATCTTTTACTTCTACTGTATAAGTTTTCGTAGTATAGCCTGATTTAATAAGGGTAATGTATAGTGTTCCATTTTGCTTTGGAAAGCTTACAGGTGCACTTCCTTTAAAATCTCCATTCACATAGACAGAGGCACCCTCTGGGGATTCCACATGGATATAATTTTCGGCCTCTACTTCTTCATATTCATTGGTTCCATCATTATCACTAATATCTGTATCCGTATCAGTTGTCCCATCTGCATTCTCACTATCCTCTGCATCGTCATCCTCCACACCTTCAGTAGAACTTTCCGCCAAGTCAATCATAACCGTTTTCGTAGGCTCTTCCACTGTTAATGTCCCGGTATAGGTAGTATACCCACCAAGAGAAACCAATACAGTATGCTCCCCATAATCAAGGGAAGTTTCTAAAGGATTATCTATCAATAAATTATCTACATACAAATCTGCACCATCAGGCTTTATAACAAATCTAACCAGACTAGTTTCAACCACTGGTTTCTTAAACGCAGACATATCCACTAGTACCTCTTCTCCAGCAACGGCAAGTATAGGTATACTACCACTAAAATCGCCTATTTCTAAAGTCACCTGGTATTTACCTTCCCTCACTGTTACAATCAAATCCTCTATGACTGGTACAATATATCTTGCTCCTATATACGCTATTCCACCATAAAAATCTTCATAATTAGAAAACCTAAGCGTTCCATGTCCCTTGGTCACCATTACAGAATAAATCTCCCTGTCAAAACCTTTTATTGTTATCTCATCGGTTTCGTCTAGTTCCTTTATTCCAATCAGTTTTTCGTCCCTGACAACAACCATTTCTTCCACATATTTATAGTTACTTTCTGCAATGACAAAGCTGTCCACATCTTGATCTATACGCCAATTACTAATTCCCTGATAGTCAAAAGCCTTGTCTGAAACCTTTATTTGAGTCAATTTAGCAGTAACTTTATTATATGTGGCCTCTACGATTTCACCAATCGGTATACTTTGTACCACAGAAACTTTACCGTATTTATTCAAAAAATTAGTTCCACCTGTATATTCTAACAGATATTCTTTTTTATCAACTGTATTCATTAAGATAATATGTTTATTTTCTTCATCTATACTCTTAATTACCCCAGTAAGGTCTCTTGTAACTACTTGATCTTTCTCGTCATCATTGCTGTTTTCTAATACATCACCAGGTTTTTTACTACCCTGGTCTTGTCCATCAATCGTCAATATCATAACTGCTAATATAAGAAAAACACATCCTATTAGAAGTACTGGAAATAGTTTATTATCCTTTTTCTTTTGTTTCGTCCACTTCATTTTATCTTCCACAAATGTCCTCGCTATAATTGGGTATTAGGGGACTTAGCCCCAAGTTTATACAACTTTATTATATTCCATTCCCGTTTAATTAGCAAGGACTACTCATGGCCTTATATGACCTAAATATGGCCTAGTTACAGCGAATTCTCTCCCTAAAAAGTAGGGAGCTACTAAAATTACTTTTAGAAATTCCTGCTAGTTTAATTAATAATAGACTCTAAGCATCCCATAAAATTCTTCTTCTTTTCCATTTGTTCTTGAATACCTATTAATTTTTGTATGTTTCTTTGAGGTACCCATGATTTTTTTCCATTGTAATAAAAATTAGTTATTTTCCAGAATTTTTCAGGGTATAAAAGTAATACATAAAGTAATTTCAGCTCATCTTTATCTACCGTTAATATGTCCGAATAGGTGTTAATAATCATATTGCCCAAGTCCACATCCCAGTCATTTTTCTCCATGACCTTACGAATAAATAAATATAAGTCAGTTATTTGCACCCCTACACAAGCCTTGTCAAAATTTGTTGTGGCCATATTGGAATTTCCTTTATTTTTAAATGCCGCAGCAGACACATAATCTGATACATGTGTTGGTCTCCAATTACTATATCCTACCTGAGCTGTATTAATCATAATAATATTATGGTAAGTATAGTTACCATGGCATATATATTTATGCTCTAAAGCTTCTTTCATCAGTGAGGAATAATTGGATTCACTTAAGATTTTAGTTGCTGTAATAGCTTGTTCATAAAATTCTTCATAACAATTTAAATAACATATTTCAAATTCATTTTTCTTTCGTTTTTCTCTTATATAGCTTCTTACTCTCTTTAACTCTCTATTTCTTTTTTCAAATACCTCAATTAAATCGGTATAGGTGTTTCTTTCAATCTGCTCTTGGGTGAGGGGTACTTCCCTAAGCATTGTATGAAGTAGGGCTAAATTTTCTACGGCAGATGAGATATCCTCTTCGTTTCTAAGATTACACTCTTCCCCAGGAAACCAGTTCTTTAAGACGTATTTATTTCCTGCTCCATCCTCCGCTATGATTTCATCGTTATTGTTCCTTACATACAAGTCTACATACGGATAATTCTGAACAGTCAGATAGTTAAGCAGAGCATCTTCAAATTCAACCCGACTTTTAGAGATCTCTAAGCTCTTTAATAGCTTGAGTCCCTTATCTGTCTCTAATATAAATGCCCCCCTGATTCTGTATGTATTGTAGATTTTTATATTATATTGTCTAAAAAGTTCTAGATTTCTATCCTCCATAGGAAAGCCTCCTGACCCAAACTATTATACCGCCACTTAGGGGTGTCTCTTTTAATCCTATGATAAATCATCTTAAATCATGACATGAAAACATTGAATTTTAAATAAATTTAAATACCAAAAGAGAAGCGCTCTTAAAAATAGAAAAGCACACCTTAAAATAAAAAATCTAGTACATAAAGAAGTCCATTGAAAACAAAAAAGACCTTTACAAATTAGATTAATTCGCAATGATCTCTCTTTGATTCATTATTTATGCATTCTCTTTTAACAACTCTAATGCAAGCTCTCTTAATATCCCCTTCTCGTTTAGCTTGGGATCCTCTAAAACCTTGTTTAAAAGTTTACTTAAGGTCTTACCAAGTACAGTACCCGGTACAAACCCTAAAGCAATTAAATCTCTGCCATTCATCTGTAATGTCTTTAAACTAATACACTCCTTCTTATCCCTAATATCATGGAACAAAAGCATCGCTTTTGTAAGGGTATTAAATTTGTCTTGAAAGACTTCAGGATTTTTACCTAATATATCAGCTTTTTGAACTTCAAAAAGCAAATCCATAATGTCTTCTCCAATTTTATTAACAGCCTTTCTCATTGCTGATGGAGTTAAGGTAAATCGGTAATCATGCCAGAGAATAAGTCTAAATACTGTGTCAATTGTCTCGTTATCAAATTTTAATCGACGTAAAATGTCTCTTGCTATGCCAGCGCCGATTTTTCCGTGTCCATAAAAATGGTCCCCGGTAGTATTGGTTGTTTTACATTCAGGCTTTCCAACATCGTGCAAAAGCATGGTCCAACATAGGATGCTATGCTCCTTTGAAGAAAAAGAGACGTTATTGAAACCACCTGCCATCTCATTAAGTAGCGCATCCTTATTTACAGAAAGACTTTGTACGGTCTTGATGGTATGTTCCCCTACTGAATAGATATGGTAATAATTATTTTGGGTAGTTTCCATCATTTTATCAAACTCAGGAAATATTACATTTGTTATACCAGTTTCATATGCTAGCAATAATTGTTCAGGATGAGGTGAAATGAGTAATTTATTAAGTTCCTCACGGATTCTCTCTGCACTAATTGCCTTAAGATTAGGTGCCTTTTCTCTAACTGCCTCTAAGGTGTCTTCTTCAATTCCAAATCCCAATTGGGCCGAAAACCTTATGGCTCGTAAGATACGTAGCGCATCCTCTTCAAACCGATTATCAGCACTCCCTACACATCTAATAACACCTTCCTTTATATCTGATAATCCATGAAAAGCGTCCACTAGACCCTTGTCTTTATTATAAGCCATAGCATTTATGGTGAAATCACGTCTTTTTAAATCCTCCACTAAATCCTTGGTAAAGGAAACAGATTTCGGATGTCTGCTATCTTCATATTCTCCATCAACACGGTAAGTGGTAACCTCATACCCTGCTTTGTCAAACATAACTGTAACCGTTCCATGTTGGATGCCTGTATCTATGGTTCTGCGAAATATTTTTTTTACTTCTAAAGGTGTAGCCTTTGTTGTAATATCCCAATCTTTTGGCTCTCTTCCAAGTATAGAGTCCCTGACACAGCCTCCAACTGCAAATGCTTCGTAACCGTTTATTCCTAATTCATTTATAATATAATCCACATCTTGAGGTAATTGTATCTTCATTTAAAGCCCCTTTAAACATAATCTTATCTTTCTATTATAGCCTAAGTTTTGCAGTATAACAAATAATTTTCTCCATATCTTCATTAAAAAGTTAACTATTCATTTATAGAAGTAATCGTATTTTTTAACAAGAGTATTGTCCCTATTATGAAAAAACCTATTCCAGTAACAGCTAAGATAATCCAAAAACCTTGTGGATCAATCAGTTTATCTGTATCAATATATCCTAGTAATATCCCACTTATATTAATTACCATGTGTAATAAAACAGCAACAAAAAGGGACAATCTATAGCAAATAAAACCCAAAAGCATACCTAGTGCAAATGCATAAATACCCTGCACCACATTTCCATGGTATATTCCAAATAACATAGCCTGCATTATGTTTGCTCCCATAAAAGGCATGACTTTTTGAGCCTTTTTAAGTGTTATCCCTCTAAAGATGAATTCTTCAGAAAAGGGTGCAATCAATCCTATATAGATGACCGAAAGTAAGGAGTTACCCCCACCTAATTGATCCATAACTTGTCCATAGGATCGAAACCATTCTGGTCTAATACTTATCATAATATTTAACATAAGGCTTAAACTTATTTGGGCGCCTATGCCTAGAAATAGTATACTTATGACTAATTTTATGCTGAATATTTTTCCTGCCTGCCTTACCATACCATTCCTATTTAATTTATTATACCAGATGCCAAATATGACCAAGCAAAGGGAAGCAATAAAAATGCTCATAGCTAATTGGTGGGCAGCCTCCATATTTTCAACAAAACCATTTGCTATTGCATTCAGATCTGTTCCATTTGATATAAAATACCTGATTAAGACTACCAATTCGTATAGCATCACTACCAATGCCTGTATGGCTATGGCAATTATAAACGGTATTATTACATTAATAAAATCTACAGCTTTCTTCATGGTCTCTCTCCACTTAAATTATTTTTTATATAGTATACATGAAATTTACATTCATGTCAGTATTATTTACTCATACTTCGCAAAAAATAGGTTGTCTTACAACTTGATTACTTCAGCATTTAAATGATTGATATTATCGTGATCCTGACTTTTTTATTGTTGTTCCGATTCCTAATTTGGAAGTTACAATTTGTTTATAACTTTTGTGAAATTTTTATAACAGAAAAAAGGAATTAATCAGAAGCATCACATTCAACTGGTTAATTCCTTTTCATATTCGACCGTAGGAGGCCATTTGTATAATCTTTTAACGCTAGGGTACACGTCTTATTATCATAATAGATAATAAGTACTATACTTATATATTTAATAACTCACCCTCAACTTGATCACTTATTAGTACTACATATATCTCCCCTATAAATAGACCGTATCATAAATAAGTGTTCCGTTAATAAATTTATCACTCTTTATATAAATCGACAATGGATTTATGCTAATCGGTAGTAAAGTGGTGCTATTTGGTATAAAACCTGTTATTACAAAGAAAAATGTATAATAAAAAAGAATTATATGATATAATGGAGATATAAACAAACTAATTGAAAGCAATGGAGAACCCATGGAGAGATACATTCTAACATATATCATTACTTTATTAATATTCTTATTGGCTTTTTTAAACTTTATCAATTATTGTAATTACAACAGTTTTCCAAAGAAATCACGGGAGATTTATACCAGGAATTATTATATTGCACTGTTGCTCATTGGTATGATGAGTTGTATTCCTAATGTTACAAAAGCATGGACTACTATTATATTATTTGTCTTTGTATTTCTATACTTAACTTATGATATTCCATTTAAAATGATTCTTCTCAATGGTATGACCTTCACAGTCCTTTATTGTACCTTTTATATATGCATATATATGTTAATAAGTCGAATCAATGCCTTAATCACCCAGTCAGTAATTACGGATTACATACTTTATGACCATAACATTACCCATGTGATCATAAGCACTCTTTTATATGTAGTTTATACCCTGATCTTTTGTACCAGGTTATTACACAAGAACCACATACACAACCCTTATAAAAAATATATGAACATGTTATTATCCATGATCTTTTTGTTGTTTGGCTCCTATTCCATATACGCGCTTCCCCATAATACCAAAGATGAAATGGAATTTTCAATTATTGTCATGTTCTTAACAAGTATTATTGTAACCGTTTTAATTCTTTCATTTTATAATCGGATTATACACTCTTTAGAGGAGGTTACGTTAGATCACTTAAAATTTCAAAAATATGAAATTGCACAAAATTATTACGATGAAATGTTAGTAAAATCTAGACAACTAAATGCCCTAAGACATGACTTTAAGAATCATTTGGGCATTATTCAAAGCAGACTAGAACAAGAAAACTATGGTGGAGCAATTGATTACCTTATATCTTTGACTGTACACACCAATGCCGCAACAGACTTTGTCATTACAAACAGTACTATTATTTCCTCCATATTACAATCCAAAAAGTCTGTATGCGATATGAAAAGAATACAATTTGCTTACGAAACATTATTTGACCAAATTTTTAATATATCTGATCTTGAGCTTATTATTATCTTGGGCAATATATTAGATAATGCCATTGAAGCCACGGAAAAAGTTTTACCAAAAGATAAAGCAATTCATTTATCCATTAACCAGATTAACACATACTTAGTAATACAATGTACCAATCCTTACGTTGTAAAACCGCAACTAAATAACGGTAAACTAATTACTACAAAAGAAGAAAAGGCCCTCCATGGAATTGGATTGGCCAATGTAACTGAGGTATGTGAAAAATATGGAGGGGAATTATCCTTTTCTTTTGAAAATGAAATTTTTGTTATTAATATATTACTCCCTAATTATTAAGATCTTTTATAAGGTCTTAATAATTCATCTACCAGCTATGGTATGATTCATCTTTTGGTAGATATTATCCATAAATCTTGTTTTGATTTCTTTATAATACTTTCTACTAATGGGAATTTCAATGTAGTCAGCTAAAACTACCATTGTTTTTCCCACCTCCATAATCATATTAAAATTAACAATATACCCTTGATGGATATAACAAAACTTATTTATGTCAAGTTTGGCATATAGCTGGGATAAGGTTTCGTAACAGGTATATTCATTATTCACCATATGAATAATGCTGACATTGCGTTTCTTTTCTATATACTTTATTTTATTTACTTCAATCCTTATGGTCTCATACTTTACCTTAATCTCTATGTATCTTTCCTGTGCTAATTCTCTGTCCCGTAGAAAATCAACCGTCATAACAGCCGTAGAAAGTAATTTTTTTAGTTTAACGTATGATACAGGCTTAACCAAATAACCTGATGCTGATACATCAAATGCCCCAAGGGCATAGTTTTCATGACTGGTAGCAAAAAATATAACCACATTATCATCCCGTTTTCTAATCTCTCTTGCCACATCTATTCCAGATCTACCTTGCATTTGAACATCTAAGATTAAAATGTGGTAAACGGTATTTGCATATTCTCTTAACAGCTCCTCGCCTGACTCGTAAGGATGCAGTTCAAACATATTTCCGCTTTCATTGCTATATGTAGTTAACAAATTTATAACATCTTCGCGGTAATATGTTTCATCATCGCATACAGCGATTCTATACTGATTCATTTCTTACTCCTACTAGTATTTTAATATTTCCAAAATTTATGATATAGCATCATTGCAAATAAATCAAGAATTTTGTGTTATTTTGTAAAAAAGTAGTGCTAATTAACTAGAAACTATTATATTGTATCGACGCATTATTTTTTATAAGTTACCTTAGGATTTTTGCAATCGTAACAAGTATCAATAAGTTTATTACTTTTTATTTCATAAGTCTATTACTTTTTATTTCATAAGTCTATTACTTTATAATGATTATTACGGTTTATATACACCTATTTTAACAACTTTTTTAAAGATCAATATTAAATAATTTAAAATAATTTTAAAAACATATTGACTTTATTACTAATTAGTAATATATTAGACACATGGAAGATGATAAATCAAAAAATTATAAAACAAACAATTTAAATTTGAAAGCACTCATCGCCTTAAGCCGCTGTACCCAGCATGTTCATAAGCTGGAATATAGGACTATAAAAGAAGGAGGATTAACAGTCTCACAATTTGCGGTTCTTGAGGTTTTATACCACAAAGGAAATTTAAGAGTCTGCCAAATACTAGAGAAGATCCTCGCCACAGGTGGTAATATGACGGTAGTTATAGATAACCTAGTGAAAGAAAAACTCGTCATACGTGCGATAGATCCATCAGATAAGAGGGTCAATTTAATTAGTCTTACCCCCAAAGGTTATGACTTAATGAGTAGTATTTTTCCTAATCACGAAAAAAATATTGATGAGATTTTTAGCGTACTAACAGAAGACGAGAAGAAACAATTAATCCATATATTAAAAAAATTATCAGGTGTATAATATACACCTATATTACAAAACATTTATTACTAATTAGTAATAAAGTGGTTTTATGAATACCTACTAACATATTTAAGGTATACAATTTATTATTTAATTTCAGGAGGAAATCATATGAAGAATTTTTACGACGCAGTGAAAGATAGACGTTCTATTTATGCAATTACAAAGGAATCCACAATATCAGATGACAAACTAAAGGAACTCATTGAGGATGCGGTTAAGTACACTCCTACTGCTTTTAATTCACAAACTGGCAGAGTTGTTCTCTTGCTTAATAAGGAACATGATAAGCTATGGGATAACACTTTAGAAACTCTAAGAAAAATTGTACCTGCAGATCAATTTGCTCAAACTGAGGAAAAGATCAATTCCTTTAAGAATGGTTATGGAACAGTTTTATTCTTTGAAGACAATAGCATAGTGGAAGGCTTGCAAAATCAATTCCCATTATACAAAGATAATTTCCCACTTTGGTCCTTACATGCTACTGGTATGATTCAATTTATCGTATGGACTGCACTTAGCGAAGAAGGTCTTGGTGCTTCTCTTCAACATTACACTGAACTAATTGAAGAAGATGTTAAGAATAACTGGAATCTTCCTTCTCATTATAAATTAATTGCTCAAATGCCTTTTGGTAAACCTCTAGCTGGCCCTTCAGATAAGGCTTATGCACCAGTTGAAGATCGTGTTAAAATATTTTCCTAAGTAAAACATTTCCCATACGTTTCATTGATGAGGGAGAAAGTCTTCCTTGATTAGGTAAATCTCATAAAATAAGGGGTGTCAGATTGACACCCCTTATTTAAAATTTTCTTAAAATAATCTGCCTTCTACACAATTATATCATACATAAAATTAACACTGTATGATTAAAAATTCATCTGCCCATTATCCAAATAATTCGTTCTAATAAGCTTTGCCCCAATAAACCATGGATTTTGCTTCTTTTCCACAGCAAACACAGGTTTTGGTAATTTCCTCTTGTTCAAAAGGCATACAGCGTGAAGTAGCGCCTGTATCTTCTTTTATCTTATCCTCACAAGCTCTGTCACCACACCACATAGCTTTGATAAACCCTGGCTTTGTAGCTACAGTGTCTTTTAATTCCTCATAATCAGATGCAGTACTTGTATGGGTATCTCTATGTGTTCTTGCTCTTTCAAGCATTTCACTTTGAATTGTTTCCAATAATTTGGATACTTCTACTTCAATTTCATCTAAGGATACAATTATTTTTTCTCTTGTGTCACGGCGCACTAAAACCGCCTGATTGGCTTCTATGTCTTTAGGTCCAAGTTCTATACGCATTGGAATTCCACGCATTTCCTGCTCGCTAAATTTCCAACCTGGGCTCTTATCTGTATCATCTACTTTCACTCTAAAGGCGCCTAGTTTTTGCTTTAATTCCTTTGCTTTTTCCAATACGCCTTCTTTATGTTGTGCGATAGGAACAATCATAACTTGAGTAGATGCAATTCTAGGTGGAAGTACAAGTCCACTGTCATCCCCGTGAACCATGATAATCGCACCTATAATACGAGTTGACATACCCCAGGAAGTCTGGTGCACATACTGTAATTTGTTTTCTTTGTCTGTATATTGAATATCAAATGCATGGGCAAATCCATCACCAAAGTTATGACTTGTTCCAGATTGAAGGGCTTTACCATCATGCATTAACGCTTCTATTGTATAGGTAGCATTGGCACCGGCAAACTTTTCTTTATCTGTCTTCTTACCCTTAATCATTGGAATTGCAAGGACTTGCTCGCAAAAATCAGCATACACATTAAGCATTTCAATGGTCTTTTCTTCTGCTTCTTCTGCAGTTGCATGGGCAGTATGTCCTTCTTGCCATAAAAATTCCATAGATCTTAAGAAAGGTCTTGTAGTCTTTTCCCAACGTACAACAGAACACCATTGATTGTATAATTTTGGCAAGTCTCTATAGGACTGTATTATATTGGAATAAAAATCACAGAATAAAGTTTCTGAAGTAGGTCTGACACACATCTTTTCTTGAAGTGGTTCTAGTCCTCCATGGGTTACCCAGGCAACCTCAGGTGCAAATCCTTCTACGTGATCTTTTTCTTTTTGCAATAGGCTTTCAGGTATAAACATAGGCATGTAAACATTTTCTACACCTGTTTCTTTAAATCTTCCATCCAGTTCTTTTTGGATGTTTTCCCAGATTGCATAGCCGTTTGGTCTTAGAATCATACATCCTTTAATACTTGAGTATTCTACCAACTCAGCTTTTTTCACTACATCAGTAAACCACTGCGCAAAATCCTCCTCCATAGAGGTAATTGCTTCTACTAATTTCTTTTCCTTAGCCATAACGCTCTCTCCTTTCAAATTGATCAATTGTTAGACAATAAATATCAAAACACAACTATTAAACCCAAAAATTTAATCATTATGCAAATATCTACGAACAATTGAATAGCAAATAGCGAAAAAGGACAATAAAAAAAGCCCTTCCTCCACAAGGGACCGAAAGACCTCGGCGGTACCACCCTAATTAACTGCACCATAAAGTCTGGCTAAACAGTTCTCTTATGCCCGTTAACGCCGGTATACGCTGTACTTTCATACAGTGCTCCAAGGTAGGTTCTATAGCGTTATCATAAGAATATCTCACCAAATCTATTCTCTCTCTGAAAAAATAACGATTATATACTATTCCTCTTCATAGCTAAAATCAATATAAGTCATTTTCAACTTATATTGATTTTATGCCACATCCCTAGATTTGTCAAGTTTCAAAAATTAAACTTCATAAAAATCTTTATCCTCATATTTTAAGTCTTCCTCCTCAATGGGGTTTAAATTTAATCTAAACTTACACTCTTTTAAAATGGTATTAAGAATCACAATACCTACAGGTCCAAGAATAACTCCTGCTATTCCAAACATATGAATTCCTGCATACATAGACATAAGAGTGAAAATTGGCTTAATGCCGATTCTATTACCTAGAAGCTTTGGCTCTAAAAATTGCCTAATCACTTGACAACCCAAATAAACCGTTAAAATAATTGCTGCTGTAAATATATCCTTGTTAAATAGTTCAATAATTCCCCAAGGTACTAATATAAGACCACTGCCAAGTATGGGAAAGGCATCAAATATTCCAATAGCAATACCGATGAGCAATGCATACTTATTGCCTATCAATAGCAGTCCTGCGGTACATAATCCAGATATTAATAAAAGCATAATACCTTGGGTCCTTAAATAAGCCACTCCCATTTGAGATAATTTTGAGGTAACGATATGAATTTCCGAATAAAATAAAGATTTTCTAAAACATAATTTATATTGCTCATCATCCTTAATTAAAAGTAAAATGGAAACTAGCGTAATCAATAAAACTCCTGCAAAACCAACGATTCCTATTAGTATGTTAATACTTCTTGTAGTAATTACAGGCATTATTTTGTCCTTTACAATTACAAGAACTCCATCAAAATTACTATATATGAAACTTTGCATAGAGCCAAGTTTAACACCTAAGATTTTATCACACCCTTCACAGAATCGATCCAGGTAATTGCTGAGTATGGATAAATAAATGGGCATATTCTTTAATAATATAACCAACTGCTTTAGTAATGCATCTAATAAATAAAAGACCGCCCAACCAATTCCCGTTCCTACAACACCTAAAGTAAGTATACCACCACATAACTTAGGCATCTTAAACTTCTTGTGCAAAAAATGAACCAACGGAAGTAAACCCGATGCAATACAATAAGCAAAAGCAAAGGGTAAAAAGAGAGGCAAAATATATTGAATTCCAAAATATACAAACGTTACCGAAATCATCATTATAACTAAAAGTTTTACTCGATTATTATTAATACTCATATCATCCTCCCTTTCAAATGTAATAGTAATGAAGAAAAAGCAGAAAGCATTACAAAATTGTAATTACTCTCTGCCTTTATTGTCTCTAAATTTACTTTTAGTATGTTAGGTGATTACTTCAAACATTGCATAAGTTTGGGATTGTTTCTATAAATTTGCTAATTCCTTAATCATAAATTATTTTACTGCTTTGTTAACCCACTATATTTGCTTGTATAAATGGTATGCCAGCTAAAATAGCCGCTTTTACTTCTACATCATTTTCCAGAATACTATAGTCATCTTTCTCACATTTTACCGGAATAGATACATTCTTATAAAATTTAACCTCTTTATACTCCTTGGCTTTATCAACGAGATGAGCTGCTTCTTCTTTCGTAATTTCTTCATGGTATAAACTCTTAGGAGAAATCAAAATCAGATTACTTCTTACTTTTGTAGTATGGCTGTTGGATTTCATAAGCTGATAGTATTTCGCAGCTTCCTCCATAATAATAGATGCTATGATCTCTGGTGATGTATAAGTACTATCAATGACTAAATTATAGTTGGCAAAATTAAAATACTCTAAATTATACATTTGTCTATAACGCTTATCCTCTGTCGCAGCTCTGGCTCTAAGCATTTCTTTGGCCTCAGCTGCAGAGGCATATTGTTCTTCCTTACCCCTATTGTCGTTTACAACCCTTTGGGCTGCAACGTCTAAGTGCACAGACAAAAATATTTTAAATGATTCCTCTACAAAGTTCCAAGCAAGTCTAGAATCAAATATTATGTTCTTATCTTTGTTCTCCCTGGAAATTTTACTTGTGGCATCATCTATCATAGAATCATATTTACGGTCACTGCACATAAGTTGGTTCATCTCAAGTGTTGTCATATTCATTTCTCTGGCAAGTTCTCTTTGTACCTTTCCAGTGGAATAAATTTCAAATCCGTACTTCTCTTCTAAAATTTTGCAGATTGTTGATTTACCGCTACCAAGATTCCCTGTTATGGTGATATGCATGGTGGTTTTCCTCCTAAATTAAAAACTTAGGTATTATAATAATACCAAAAGTATATTACAGTGCTCTAAACGCAGCAAATTAAGCAAGACTGCCATGAAAAACACTGTAATTGTTTGTCCCGTTATTCTTTTTTAATGTTTATTATTATACCACTATCCTATCCCATCGTAAAGTATCAGATTTTTGAATATACTGTTTTTACACTAATTCCCTCAAGCATTCCAAGCTTTCCAGAAAGGGAACTAATGGTATTATTATCCGCATCCATGACTATACTTATTACATTTAACTTCTTCAATTTATAAGGGATGCCCATCCTCCCAATAATATATTCACCATAGTCATGAAGCAGTTGATTAATGGTATCTACCACCTCTGTATTTTCTACTATAATTCCTATCAGTGCAATTCTAGTTTCCACACATTCCCCTACCATTCTTAAACTTTAAAGCGATATCCTACACCCCATATGGTCTCAATATATTGAGGCTTAGAAGTATTAAATTCTACCTTTTCCCTTATTTTTTTAATATGAACTGTTACAGTTGCTATGTCACCGATAGACTCCATATCCCAGATTTCCTGGAATAATTCTTCCTTTGTATATACTCGATTGGGATTCTCCGCCAAAAAGGTAAGTAAATCAAATTCTTTTGTAGTAAAACTTTTTTCTTCATTGTTTACATAAACTCTTCTAGCTGTCTTATCTATTTTAATGCCCCTGATCTCAATCACTTCATTTTCTCTGACATTGCTACCGATTAATCTTTCATACCTAGCCATATGTGCCTTTACTCTTGCTACTAATTCACTAGGACTAAAGGGTTTTGTCATATAGTCATCAGCGCCAAGGCCTAAGCCTCTTATTTTATCGATATCATCCTTTTTTGCAGATACCATAAGAATTGGTATATCTTTTACCTGGCGTATCCTCTTACAGATTTCAAAGCCATCCATTCCAGGTAACATTAAGTCTAAAATAATTAGTTCATAATTTTCATTTAAAGCCCTTACAAGTCCTAAATCCCCTGAAGTTTCAAGAGTGACCTCAAATCCGCTAAGTTCTAAGTAATCCTTTTCTAATTCTGCAATAGCAAGTTCATCTTCAATAATTAATATCTTATTCATTGTCTAATCCCTCCGTACATAATTTTAAAGTAAAATAAATAGTGGTCCCTTCTCCTTCTACACTTTTCGCCCATATATTCCCCATATGATCTTCTATGATTTTCTTAGTAATGGCTAGTCCTAAGCCACTTCCTCCTTTGGTTGAATTTCTAGAGGCGTCTGCTCTATAAAAGCGCTCAAAGATATAGGGTAAATCTTTTGCTGCAATTCCTTCTCCATTATCCCCAATGGACAGTCTTGCAAAATCTTTGTCTTTTATAATCTCAATTCTAATATGACCTTTCTTCCTGCCAATATATTTCACCGAATTGCCTATTATATTATTGATAACTCTCTTAAGTTGCTCTGCATCTGCCAGCACTTTAGTCCCTGGCTCTAAATGGTTGATATACTCAATCTCAATTTCCTTTACTTCAAGATCCAGGCTTATTTCATTGATGCAATCTGTAAAATACGCTTCTATATCTATACTATGAAAGGTATATGGCATTGTATCAAAATCTATTTTAGAATAAAAGGATAATTCATCTACAAGGGAGGACATATCAATGGCCTTTGCATAAATGGTTTTCATATATTTATCTTGCTTTTCTTTTGTATCTGCAACCCCATCCATAATACCCTCTGCATAACCCTTAATTGCAGTAATGGGGGTTCTAAGGTCATGAGATATATTACTAATTAAGTCCTTCATTTCTTGTTCATACCGCAGTCTTACATCAATTAACTCCTTAAGCCTTATCCGCATTTCTTCAAAGTCTACACATAATTGACCCACTTCATCTTGTGGATCTCCCTCTATGGAATAGTCCAGATTCCCAGCCTTCATAGCATCCGTTGCGGCATGGAGTGTATTAAGTGGTCTTAAAATACTTCGATATATCCATATAATGAGTACTGCCGCTGTTATGATAACTACAAAGATCAAAGAGCATACCACCTGAATTGCGGAGGCTTTTATCTGTGGTACCAATGTATCTACATCTGTAATAATAAAGATACTTCCCTCTGTATCATCAGTGTAATAGAAATCCTGCTGTTTTAGAAGAAAAGGATTTTGACCATCAATATAAATCCCACCTTCTTGATCTGTTGTGTACTGTCCAAAGTCAGGAAGATTTTTTTCTATGGTTTCTAATCTGCTACTATCTCCACAGTAAATATAGTCATCCTCCTTTCTTAAAACAATAAAGGAATATTTATTATAGAGTTCAAGATTTAAATATTCTATATATTCTGTGTCTTCAAACCGTTCTGGCTCATTAGCTGCTGTAATAACGATTTCATTATAAACTCCCCTTGTTAATTTACTTAATAACTGTAGTGGGTTTGAAATTGCATTAATGGTAGTGGTTTTTACATCGTAGGTTTGCTTAATTACATTGTCCTGATAACTAATAATTCCGCCTACAGCCACTATTATTAAAAACATAGGTAATGCTGTTATGATTAAAAATGCCGTTAATAATCTACTCTTTAATTTCAATTATGCACCTGCCTTACTATTCATCTTTATATTCATTTTACTATTTATTTTTTATTTATTCTACTACTCAACTTAATACCTCACTTAATTTACACCCATTACTTTTTACTATTTCCAGTTTTCACAGTTTGTACCAATATTATATCATAAACCCTTAACAAATACACATAAACTAACTATGTCTTTTCTAAAGAAATTGTAAAAACAGGTGCACTATTTCATGCTTGAGCAATTTCATCTATAATAAATAATGTCCCTAAGTAAGTTTTATATATCTCTAATATCTCATAATAACCCCTGTATAAAAAACCACACATAATAACAATATAATAAACTACATACATAACAAAGACCACATAACCAAAACCAATCTGGTTTTATTATGTGGTCTTTTTATATCATTTCATCAATCCATTTTTGTTCGGTCTTACAATTTTCTAAAGATATTTTTTTAAGTCTTCAACCTTATCAAGTTTCTCCCAAGGAAGATTTAATTCATTGCGACCAAAATGTCCGTAAGAAGCGGATGGTTTATAAATTGGTCGTCTTAAATCAAGCATCTTTATAATACCTGCTGGACGCAAATCAAAATTATCACGTACAACTTCTATTAACTTCTCAGAATCAAGTTTTCCAGTACCAAAAGTATCTATCATAATGGAAGTAGGTTGTGCCACACCAATTGCATAGGACAACTGAATTTCACATTTATCAGCAAGTCCTGCCGCTACAATATTCTTTGCAACATAACGAGCAGCATATGAGGCAGAACGATCAACTTTGGTACAATCCTTTCCTGAGAATGCTCCACCGCCATGACGAGCATATCCACCATAAGTATCTACAATGATTTTACGACCTGTTAACCCACTATCTCCATTTGGTCCACCAATAACAAATCTACCAGTAGGGTTAATAAAGAATTTCGTATTTTCATCTACTAAATCTTTCGGTAACACTTCATCAAATACATATTTCTTAATATCTTTATGAATCTGTTCCTGTGTAACATCAGGGCTATGCTGTGTAGATAAAACAACTGCATTCAGATGAATAGGTTGTCCCGCTTCATTATATTCAACAGTAACCTGTGACTTACCATCAGGTCTTAAGTAGCTTAATGTTCCATCTTTTCTAACCTTAGTAAGCTGTCTAGTAAGCTTATGCGCCAAATAAATCGGATAAGGCATATACTCATCGGTTTCGTTACTTGCAAAACCAAACATCATACCCTGATCTCCTGCACCAATTGCTTCTAATTCATCCTCAGACATAGTATGTTCTCTAGCTTCTAAAGCTTTATTAACACCCATTGCAATATCAGCTGATTGCTCATCTAATGCCACTATAACACCGCAAGTATTTGCGTCAAAACCATAGTCCGATCTATCATATCCAATTTCACGGATGGTATCTCTAACTACCTTTTGTATATCAACATAACCATTTGTAGTTATTTCTCCCATTACTAAAACTAATCCAGTAGTGATTGCAGTTTCACATGCTACCCTACTCATTGGATCTTGTTTTAATAGTTCATCTAGTACTGCATCAGAAATCTGATCACATATTTTGTCCGGATGTCCCTCTGTTACTGATTCTGAAGTAAATAATAATTTATTCATTTTATCACCAATTATAAACCCAACTCTAATATAGATGGGTCTTGCCACCAAAAATATATTGAGAGATTAGATAGATGGCATTCCTTTCTTCATATTTTCTCTCAATAACAAATTCAATATTTATGCATTTCTCAACTAAAAAAAGCCCGAAAAGACGGACTTGATAAACTTAAATCAAACCCTCTTATTGTTCGATTACTCGCTCAGGTTGGCACCTTCCATTAAGGGGTTGCTGTGATTTCATAGAGCCTTACTCTCCATCACTCTGAATAAGAGAAATATCATATAATAATTCTTGTACTCTGAGAATAAACTATTTCATCTATTTTGTCAAGGTGTATCCAATGAATTGATGTCAAAGTATCCAATGAATTGATGTGATAGGTGTAACCATTCGACCACATCATACTATGAGACACTTGAAATTCCTCTCTAAAAAGAATTAACTAATATTTACCAATTATTTACCATTGACATTTGTTAACATTTTTTTTATACTAATTTTAACACAAATGGTAAATTATATCTATTTATGCAATATTTTGTCATATTTTTTAATATGTAATATCTAGTGAGTTTTAGTGTCAATGTACACAGACAGGAGAGAACATTGTGAAGACCAGAAATATTTCTATCAGACAAGCAAGACCTGGAATGATAGTTGCGAACGATTTATACAACGAATCAAATCAATTGGTAATTTCTAAGGGTATTCCTTTAACAGATAAGATTATTACTAGGTTAAAGTTTTATTCTATTAAGGAATTTCCTATTATTTTAATGGATAAAATTTTGCAGCCTCCAACCCTTACTACTACCACAAGCCATTCACAAATGACAAAAAAAAGCACTTCCTTCAAAAAGTTTGAAACTGCATTTATTAAATCTGTGGAGAGCTTTAAGGTGGAATTAAATAAATTATCTACCAATGATACCAATGTAGATGTGATGGGTTTGTTAGAACATACCAACTCCATATTAAAAAACTGTAGAAATGGTATGCATCTTTTTGATATGATTCATTGTATGAGAGAATATGATGACATTACCTATATACACTCTGTAAATGTTTCCTTACTATGTAACGTGTTTGGCCGCTGGCTAAAGTTATCTGATGAGGACATTGAAGCAATAACCTTAGCTGGATTATTACATGATATCGGTAAATTGACCCTTCCTCAAGAATTAGTAACAAAGCAATCACAACTTACGCCAAGTGAGTACATAACTATAAAGACCCATCCTTTACAAGGCTTTAATACGTTAAAAGGTAAGAACCTAGACCAAAGGGTAATCAATGCCGCTTTAATGCATCATGAGCGTTGCGATGGAAGCGGATATCCTTACAGATTAAAGGGACATGAGATAGATGATTTTGCTAAAATTGTAGCCATTGTAGATGTTTATGATGCCATGACTTCTAACAGATCCTACCGTCCTGCGCTTAGCCCTTTTGAGGTAATTCGTACCTTTGAGTCAGAAGGCCTTCAGAAATTCGATCCCAAATTTATTATGGTATTTTTAAACGAAATCGTACAAGCTTATATCGGTAATAGGGTTGTCCTTAATAATAAGATGGAAGGTGAAGTACGCATGATTAACAAACACGCCCTTGCCCGTCCTATTATACAAGTGGGTAATGATTTTATAGACTTATCTAAAAATTATGACTTAGAAATCGTATCTATGGTATAATAAAAAAAGGAGTTAGAAAAAATAATATAGATGTAAATCTATATTATTTTTTTAACTCCAGATCTTTATTTATATCCCTATTTTATTCATACGACTATTTCAATTTCAATTTTTGATATCTATTTCAATATCAATTTTTATATCTATAAATTTATTGTTCTATTGATTTATTATTCTCGTAATATCTATTATTACTTTTTTACTAACCTTAGTCTAATTAAATCAACCAACCTTTAATTTAAACTTTTTGATAGCCTTTTCATCTTCCACATCAATCTTTGCCATAATTGCACCAATGCTTTGCATCTTTAACTCAAAGTTTTCGTAGCCTCTTTCGATGTATTCTACCTGTTCTACCATAGTAAAACCTTCTGCGCAAAGTCCAGCAATTACAAGTGCTGCACCTGCTCTAAGATCTGGAGCACTAACAATAGCACCAGTAATACCTTCTACGCCTACAATTACAGCTGAATTACCTTCAACTTTTATATTAGCTCCCATTCTAGATAGCTCATCTACATAGCGTAATCTATTCTCGAATACAGTCTCAGTAACGATACTTGTCCCTTCAGAGGTAATCAAAGCTGCTGCAATCTGGGGTTGCATGTCGGTTGGATATCCAGGATATGGTAGCGTTTTTACGTTGGTATGACCCAATCTTTTTGTTGCACTTACTCTGACTGCATCATCAAATTCCTCAACATTTGCACCTATTTCAATTAACTTAGCAGTAATTGCTTCTAAGTGTTTTGGTATTACATTCTTAATTAATACATTTCCTTGGGTAGCTGCTGCCGCAACCATAAAGGTTCCTGCTTCAATTTGATCAGGAATGATAGAATATTCACATCCATTTAATTTAGTAGTGCCCTTAATACGAATGACATCCGTACCAGCTCCCTTAATATTAGCACCCATGCTATTTAAAAAGTTTGCTACATCAACAACGTGTGGCTCTTTTGCAGAATTTTCTATAATAGTAAGTCCTTCAGCCATAGAAGCTGCAAGCATAATATTAATTGTTGCTCCTACACTGGCAAAATCTAAATAAATATGGCAACCTTTTAATTCTTTTGCTTCTGCCTGAATCATTCCGTGTTCAATTTTAACTTCAGCACCCATTGCTTCAAATCCCTTAATATGCTGATCTATTGGTCTGCTACCAATATTACATCCACCTGGAAGTGCCACTTGAGCCTTTTTATATTTCCCTAATAAAGCCCCTAGCAAATAATAGGACGCCCTAATCTTACGTATAAATTCATAATCTATTAATAGCGAATTTACTTTACTACCATTTATCTTAACTGTATGTTGATCGACACGTTCTACTGTAGCGCCTATATCTTCTATCGCTTGTAAAAGTACATTAATATCGCTTATATCCGGAAGGTTACCAACAAGCACTGTTTCATCTGTCATGATTGCTGCTGACAAAATGCCAAGTGCTGCATTCTTAGCTCCACCTATAGTAACTTCACCTTCTAAGGCTTTGCCGCCTTTTATAATATATTGCTCCATTGCACACCTCATTGTAAACGTTAAGTCCTTAACGCTCCTTTTTTTGTAAAACCAGTTCAATTAATTTGATTATACCATAAAAATAAAGTATGTAAAATATTTTTATGCATAGCCATATTAAGCGCCATAACTATACTACCTGGCATACAATCTGTTAAAAATATACTAGGGTAGATTATAGCAAATAATAGCCACTTATTCTATTATAAAATTATTCAATTTACTCAAATTCTGTTATCTTTCGTTCACATCATGTTCTTTGTAATCTTGTACTTTAAAAACAATTTGTTCCATTAATTCTTCTGGATTTAAATTTTCAGCTTCAATTGTAATATGAGCATACTTTTCATATAACGGACATCTTTCCTGATATAAGTCCATTAATGTATGACCATTCTTTAAAACAACTCCACGTTGTCTTATATTCCCTAGACGGTTCTTTATGGTTTCAAGACTTAATTTTATGTAGATAACAATATCCTCTTGTCTAAATCGATTCATTGCATCTAATCCATAAATTACGCTTCCACCCGTTGCTATTACAGTATATTCCGTTTTAATATTCTTATTTACTTCATTTTCAACAGCAAGAAATCCATCAATTCCTTTTTCCTCAATAATATCCTTCAACAATTTCTTTTCTTGCTCTTGTATTAAAATATCAGAGTCTATAAAGGAATATCCCAGAACTTTTGCAAGAATGATGCCAATTGTACTCTTACCAGCCGTTGGCATACCTGTCAAAATAATATTATTCATTGCAATATGTCCTTTCGCACATAATGTACAGATTATAACATCTTTCTTAACTCAATCCAAGTACTTTTTATTTTTTCCTGATTTTAATGTTTCATACCCTTGGTTTTTCTGATACTATATCCAAAATTGCCAAGTAATTCCCCAAGTCCAAAATATTCTCCGTGAGAATATACAATAGGATTGGCTTTTTCTAATTCGAATTTTCCTTTTTCATTTAGGTATTCTGAATCCACATGAACACCTACCACTTTTGCAAGAAACATATGATGTGAGCCAAGGGGTAGAATTTCTGTTACCTGACACTCAATATTGACCGGAGATTCTAAAATAATTGGTGCCTTTACTATATTCCCCTTTGTTGGGGTTAGTTTCATCTCATGAAACTTATCCACTTGTCTGCCCGATTTTACACCACAGTAGTCTACTGCTTTTACTAAGTTTTTTGTACCTAAATTAATAACAAATTCCTTTGTATCCTTAATCATGTCGTAAGAATATCTCTCAGGTCGTACTGATATATAAACCATGGCAGGATTGGTACAAACGGTTCCCGTCCAAGCCACAGTAATAATATTCTTTTTCCCTTCCTCGTCTTGACAGCTCACTAACACTGCTGGAAGGGGATAAAGCATATTACCGGCTTTCCAAAATTCTTTTTTCATCTTTTTATATTACTCCTTTTGATTCCCTAATAATTTACTATACCATTTTTCGATATTTTTAGTATAATATAGATATATTAAATACAGGAGATGAAACTTATGCCCGATAAGATAATAGATATAGAATCCGTATCCACTGGTTTTCAGGATAAAGTAAAACAATCGCTGGCCTTTAAAACTGGCAAGTTTGTTTGGCGTATTAAATTTAATATACCCTTAAACCCTGCTACCATAAACAATAAAAACTTATATGTTACCACTTTAAACCTAGTTCCTTTAATGACTTACATACGTTATGATACCGTAAATAAATACATAGAAATAGAGCCTTTAGAACCTTATGCTGAGAATGAATCCTATATACTTAATATTTCTAAGAATGTGCAGTCTCAAGGTGGAAAGAATCTAAAGTCTCCAGTTCAAGTTCAGTTTAAACTTTAATTATTATCTTGAAGTGTTAACATAAGGGCTGGGATTATTTGTTTTTTCCTGGATACTACATCCTTTAGATAGATCCTCTTTACTTCCTTATCAAATTTAAATGTATTTTGAAGAAGTTCCCTAGCACCGCTGCCCTGATATAAAAGTTCAGTAGAGCTTTCCATAATATTTGTTAGCATAAAGAATAACATGGTAACTCCATGATCGTTATATGCTTTTTGCATATAAGGAACTAGTTTATCCTTGATATCTTCTAGCTCTTCTTGACTCATGGAGTTGATTTGTCCTACACCAAATGTAACATCACCTACAATAAACTTTTTAAAATCCTGATAGAAAATTTCTTCAGGTGATTTAGAGGTCAAATCACTTCCTGCTGCAAACATTTCCTTAGCATAATCATTTACATCAATTCCCGCTATTATAGCCAATTTTTCTGCTGAAACTCGGTCAATCTCTGTACAAGTTGGAGAGCGGTATACCAATGTGTCTGAAAGTATGGCAGAGCATAATAAACCAGCAATCTTTGTCCCTACTTCTATATTATGTTCTTGATACATTTGATATATAATCGTAGCTGTACAACCAAGAGGTTGATTTCTAAAATATACAGGGTTTATGGTTTCTAAGGAACCCAATCTGTGATGATCAATAATTTCAAGTATTTCTGCATCCTCTAATCCATCCACTGCTTGAGATTTTTCATTATGATCCACCAAAATAATCTTCTTCCTTCTTGCACCTAATAAGTTTCTACGAGAAATCATGCCGCTATAGTGGCCATCCTTTGTAAGGATAGGAAAATCTCGATGTCTTTTTTGGGCCATAATATCCCGAATATCCTCTATAAAATCATCATTTGTAAAATATAATAATTCTTGATCAGGTGTCATAAAGAATCTAATCGGTATACTCTGATTGATTAACCTGGCTGCTGTAAAGGTATCATAAGGTGTTGTAATAATAATACAATCATTATTTTGTGCCAACTTAGTAATGGTCTTTGAAACAGTTGCTCCATCACAAACTATAATGCACCTGGCATTCATTTCAATGGCACACAATTGGGATTCATATCTATTACCTAGTAAAACAATATCTCCTGTTTCAATATAATTTTCCATAAGATCAGGATTAGCAGCAGCTATAATTACTTTACCATCCTCAAATATATCCATCCCATCGCCTGTAATCAATGTTCCCTCTAGGGTTTCTACAAGATTAATACATGGTGTTTTTGCCTTTGTAAGAACCCTGTTATCAAGAACATCCATGTAAGACTTAGCAATATCACCTATGGTAATAAGACCTTCTAAATGATTTTTTTCATCTACTATTGGTAATGTTACCAAGTTATTTTCTTTCATGTAGGTCCAAGCAGTTTTTAAGGATAATCCTTTATTTACACCTTTAATTTTACGTATTTCTATATCACGCACCTGAGTTCTTACATCAGGAAGATATCCAGGCGTTCTTACGCCGAATCGTTCTAATACAAACATTGTTTCTGAGTTAATCTGACCCGCACGTTTTGCCTTATATTCTTCACCTGTAAGCTTTTGCTTTAAATCAGCGTAAGCTATTGCAGAGCAAATCGAATCTGTATCAGGGTTAATATGTCCAATAATAAATACTTCATTACCCATGAATTCCTCCAATATCTTCTTTTACAATGTATAGTAAATCTTCTATATCCAAATTTCTGTTGTTTAGTATATCTGCCAATTGGCTTTTATACCTATGATCTGCAGCTTCAACACATGTTTTTGAAAAATGAATCACTTGTTCTAAGGTACCCTCTCCTTGTACTAATAGCTGTTTTATATTTGTAAAAAACGCCTCTTTGGCCTCATCTAATAGCTGGTAGTTGTGTTGATGTATATATTCATTTGCAAACCTAAACAAATCTCTTTCTGTGTACTTTTCTAAAACAATATAATTTTTAAAATATTTATTAATATCTTGATTCTTTAAAATGTCTTCCATATTCTCATATTCATCTTCTAATATAACAAATACACTATCGCTCATTTCTTCAAGGAAATTGGCTAAATTCCCACAAGTTTCTAGGGATAATTGACTTGCTTTTTCAATCACAATTGTAGTGTCTCTTAACTTATCTTTTTGTTGGGATAAATTAACAAGATTTAATTTTTCACCTGAAATCATTGCAATCTTTGGTGATTTGATCCAGTTTAGTGCGTAAAGCCCTCTACATATTTTTTTTGCTAAGGTAGATCTTCCAGACTTTTTGCTTCCTGCAATCACCAGATGATTTATGCCATTAGAATCTGATAAGATACTTTCTAAAGTATGTTTTATTTCTTCTTTTAATCCCTCTACCAAAAGAAATGCCCCAAATTCCTCTCCCACATCAAATCCAGCCTGTGTTAAATAGCTATAGATATCTCCTTCTGATTCATGAGAGTTACTTACTTCATCAGTATTATCTAAATTATTTTCTGCATAATTATCTGCATTTCTTTTTGTAGTATTTTCTGTATCAACTTCTGTATTACTTTCTGTAGTATTTTCTATATTACTTTCAATATTATTATCTGCATTACCTTCTGTATTTGTATTATGACCTATCTCGGTTTTATAATCAGTCTTAGTAATATTGTTTCTCTGTGCATGAAAGGCGGTCTCAGTCCTATAATCTGTCTCTGCATTATGCTCTGTCTCCGCATTGATTAACGCACTTATTACTGCATCAATTACTTCGACTGTTTTTACATCTGTATTTGTATTTATATTAACTACATGATCTGTTTCTGTATCTGTTTCTGTTTCTGTTTCTATGCCTGTTTCTACATTTATTCTGTTAGTCTCATATCTTCCTTGTTCTGTACCTAATTCTGGCATTACTGTAGCGTCTACCCCTTGGGCATCTCCTATGATATTTTGCTCAAATATTATAGTTTCTTCACTTGTTATAGCAATCATTTGGGTGTCCATATCTTCTTCATAAGCTATAGCCTCTACCTCGGTATAATTCTCAAGATCGTTTTCAGAATTGTTCTCAATATTATTTTCAATATTCTCACCAGCGTCACTTTCAGAATCTATAAACTCATAATCAGGGTTTCTACTTTCGCCTATAGATTCTGCCTCTTCCTTGGCAAGATATCTGTTAATTTCTTCTCTCATAGCGCTGTAATCTTTTGTCTTGTCCAAATTCAATTGTTGTTTCATTGCCTCTTTTTTGTCTTTCCCATAAATCAACTGGACAGGATTTAATTCACCCACATAGAACGCTTTTAATAGTTTTGCCTTTTCTACATAAACGCCTTCACCAAACCACAATATAATATCAGAACATTCTCTGACGCATTTATCTTTCATGCCAGCTTTATGATACACTTTAGCAAGCTCATAAGCCCACGTTTCCGAATACTCATATTCTTTTAATTGCTCCAAACTATCCAGCAAAATTTCATATGGTTCTTGATTTATTTTATCGATACAGTACCTAAATATAAATCTATGAGAATCGGTTGGTGCTAATTTTATATATAATCTAAGATATTCATTCGCCAGATCTAGATCCTCTATTCTGATAGAAATATCTACGAGTTGGTAAACTACTCTTCTTGTTTTAGATTTATGATATATTTTTAGCAAAATTTCCATTGCCTCTTCATAGCGATCATTTTGAGTTAGGACATCGGCAATAATACTTAAATCTGTAAGGGATTTGATTCTGTTTATATCCATGGTGTCAAGAACCATAGCTGCCTTGGTATATAAATTTTCATCTATTAAACGCCTTATTTCTTCAATTTTAACAATGTTTTCATATCGTTCCATAACATCCTCCTCTTTAGCGTAACCTATCTAAATATAATGTTCCATATTATATTCATTTTGAATATACAAACCAAAAAATCATTCTCTTGCTTTTAAATATCTTACCATTATAACTTTATTTACACAAGAACAAACATTTTATACAACATGGTAAACATACAATTTAGTTATATTATGCGAAACAAGAGCTCACCCATAAGCCTATTACAGCTATGGAGTGAGCCCACATTTTAAAACCCTTGCATTTTATAAATCTCTATAGAACATATAATTTTCCATTAATTCTTCTGTTAGCTGCCCGCCTTCTTTTTCAATCATACGGTATCTTGTGTCTAAATCTTTAATCATTTTCCCATTGTTTCTATAGAATTTACCCATGGCCTCTGCATGTAAAGGCATATTCTTTACTTTCTCTCTAATCGGTTTGCTAAAGGGACAATAGGTTGCTAATATTTCACGACTTACCCTATTAAGTCTCATTCCACCTGCAGATTCAGATTTAATCCAGACTTCATAATCGATAGAAAAAATTTCTCGGTAATTTCCTTTGCCCTTTTGAATCTGTGCTTTTAATTTTTCTTTTACTTCTTCTGTGAGATCCCTATTCTTACGAAAGAATTGAATATAATCTGCATATTCAGAAGTAAGAGATTTTTCTTTTATATTATTCCAAGCATTTCCCTGAATGGTTCTGCATAGTTCCCAACGGTACCTTCCAAAAACTTTCATAAGGATATCCTTTATCTCTGTTTCCATGAAACTTGGTAATAAAATTCTGCCTGGATTCCCTTTTTTCTTATCACTTACTTCCTGCCACATAACCCCGTTATATCCTAGTGTTGGAAAAAGTATAATATCTGGTGGAACCTGCGCCATAACATATTCCTTGATAATTCCTTTTTCCGGATTGACATATAGAATATCACGGTGGAATAGAGAATAATCTATATCAAGTATAGCCTTTACAGCCTCATCTATTTTACCCTTTGTCAGTTCAACATCACGAATACTTCTTATAAAATTACTGCCATATAAAAAGGGTACAAAGTTAGATAGCTGTCCGCTAACCAATCTGTTATTATATCGAAACATGTTCTGAATTTCATGCTTTGTCTTCATCAGGGTATCCGTTAACAGTTCCTTTTCTTCCCTATCTGTTATTTTACCTCCTTTTTTCATATCTCTTAGATAATCAACAAATTCCAAGTCAAATTCATTTTTAGAAGGTTCCTTTTCCCCTTTATAAATGCATGTAAGCCATTCCTTTATATTATAGACCTTGCACAGTCCCTCATGTTTATCTGGAATTTTATCCAAATAATACAATTCCTTTAGCTGTTCTTTACTTAACAGTTTTTCATCTAAAAAACCATAGCATAAAAATAAATCTACCGCTTTAGGAAGCTCCCCAACTTCCATTGCTTTCAAAAAGGTAAGTTCGTATAATTCATAAAACAAGTTCATAATATTTCGGCATAATGTTCTTGTAGTATCCTCAACCCCTCGTTTATTTTTTAGATTCATATAATCAATGATATGCTTTCTTAATTCTTCCTGTTTTTCTGCATTTTGCCCAGAAAAGATATGAATCTGTTGATAGGAATCTGTTAGCGTACTTAGTACCTCATTGACTTCATTTTCTGAATAAAGAAAATTATTATTAACCTGTTCCCCTCGTTCTGATTTTTTAGATAACAGCAAATAATAGATTTCTTCCATTTTAGTACGATTTATATCTAAATCTACACCAAGCTTTTCTTCAAATAATTTCTCTAGGGAGTTAATACGATCAATAATCACGTCTATGTCATCGATAAGCTCACTATTATATCCTCCAGCTTCTTCAATATTAATTGCTAAAGCTGCATAGCTTTTAAACAAGCAATCGTCATAACTATGCATGAGGCACTTAGACAGTTCTAAAATATAACCAGTTAAGCTTTCTCCCCCTTCAATTAGTTGATTGATTAGTTCCTGCATTTCCTCCACCAGGTAAATACTCATGGAATCACCTTGTGAACAAAATGTCTTCCAGGTATCCACTTGAATTTTTGCACCCTCCTTATAAAACCCAAGCTTTCTATCATCTAAAATAAACTCCCCAGAAAAAGGACTAAGTGCAAGGGTGGATGGTATGACATTCACTCTATAGCCTAATCGCTTACCCATGTCTAAGTACTTTTGGTTATAGGAATCAACAAAATGATATAGCTGCTCTGCTGTTCGCATCAATGCTTGATAAGTTTTCTCAAGTTCGCAAACATATCTAGAAAGACTGGCTACCATAAGCCCTTTATAATCTTTATTCTTAGAAAATATATCTATTAGTTCTTCATTGTTAGTCGTTGGAAAGCAATAAAATAATACTTCGTCATAAGCTACATAGGTACTCTGGTATCTACCTGTATTCAGGTCGCTAACACCCACAAAATTGCCTGAGCTAAGAATTGTCTGAGAACCATTGTTTTTAGCTAGGACCCTTCCCTTTAATATGAGCGAAATTCCATCTATTTGCTCGCCTAATTCATAAATAACACTATTTTTATCTATCTGATTAACAGCATAGTTATTCTTTATCACACTCATGGTACACCTCATTTTTCCGCAAGTAAAATTCCCACTCAACACTATTCTATATAACTTTTATTATAATCTATATTTCTTTATAGTAAAAGATTATTTTCGCAATTTTAGCCAAAGAAAGGTAGGAAAAAAGCACCAATATAAAAACTTGATGCTTAAAATTTGATATATTCTTTTGTGGGGCCGGGTCACCGTAAACGGTGACTATGAGCAAAGGCCTATCCCCATTGATAGATTCCGGCCCCTATATTGTTTATAGAAAACTACCCCCTTTGGCAGCTCCTACCACGGGATAGCACCAACAGGTTACCAAGACGTAACCCATAACGGTGCAGTTTTCTTTCTAAAACATTAGATTGTTTCTACCAAAAATACTTTTAGAAAGAAAAAAAATGCCGCTCACCTAAGTGACGACATCCTTGCCATATATAATTATATTTATATTAATCCGTGCGCCTTGCTTCGAATGTTTATCATGAGCGTTACTCCTACAGTTAACTCGGTCCAGGCACCCTTACGGCACACAAAAGATTTCGCTTAGTGCTGCTTCATTCCTGACCTGACACGGTTCACAAATTTTTGTTGCGCAAGACCCAAACGTCAACATCACTTATAGAAGCCAGCCCCACAATAAATCACCCTAGGCAAGACATCACCCCTGCTGTAGCGGATTGCAGGTACAGGGCACCGCTGTCTCCCCGGCTGCACGGAAACTTTATGACTAATTTTACATTACAACGATAGATTCAAATTAAACCTAAGAAACTTAGTATATAACCTTTTAAATAAAAAGTCAAGCAAAATCATATTGTTTGAATCTTCTATAATTTTATAAAATACTTGATTTTTCAACATTTTCCTCATCACTTAGTCTTTTTTTACTAGCCTTCTCCAAACGATTTAATTCCCTAAGTCTTATAAAAAATTCCTGTAATACCGTCTTACATTCTTCTTCCATTATACCAGTTACTAACTCGACCTGATGATTAAATTCCTCCATCCGCAAAATATTAAGTATAGAGCCTGCACAACCTGCTTTGGGGTTCATAGCCCCTACTATTACCTCTTTTATTCTTGCCTGAACAATGGCTCCTGCACACATCTGACATGGTTCTAAGGTTACATACATAGTACAGTCCTCAAGACGCCAATCCCCCATAGTCTTACTTGCTTTTTGAATGGCTAATAGTTCTGCATGGGCTAGAGTTGTCTTTTTTGTGTTCCTTTTATTATGTCCTCTGCCAATGATTTTATCCTGATAAACAATAACACAGCCAATTGGAACTTCTCCAAGCTTGGCTGCTTTCTTAGCTTCTTTTATTGCTTCTTTCATATATTTTAAATTCATTTCATGTTCCTTCTGCTTCTATCATAGATTTAAGTAAGTGTATTTGTTTAGTTAGCTGGTAATATATACTAGACGAATTCCCAATTTATGTGATATATTTATAATACCATGAAGATCATATCTGAACAAGTCGTCAGATAATGTTATTTACGTATTCTTAGGAGAAATTTATGAATATATACGGCTTTAATAAAACTACCCTTTTAGATTACCCAGGTAAACTTGCTGCAACTATATTTTTAGGGGGCTGTAACTTTAGGTGCCCTTTTTGCCACAATTCTTCTTTGGTTTTACTTTCAGACTCTTTGGAACGTATTGATGAAGATAGTATTTTTCATACATTAAATACAAGAAAAGGTATCTTAGAAGGGGTTTGCATAACTGGTGGAGAACCCACTTTATCTCCTGGGCTAGATCATTTTATGCAAAAAATAAAGGACCTTGGATTACTGATTAAGCTAGATACCAATGGGAGCAATCCAGAAAAGCTAAAAGAATTAGTACATAGGGGATTGGTAGATTATATTGCCATGGACATTAAAAATACCAAAGAAAAATATCTTACTACTGCTGGGCTAAGCTCCTTTCATACGCAATCCATCTTTGAGAGCGTAGACTTTTTATTAGCAGGTACTGTAGCTTATGAATTTAGAACCACTGTAGTAAAAGAATTACACACTCCCTCTGATTTATTAGAGATTGGCAATTGGATTAAAGGTGCGACGGCATACTTCCTCCAAGCCTATGAAGATTCCCCTAATACCATCTCTCCTGGTTTTACTTGCTATTCTAAAAAGGAACTTCATGAATTGTGTCATATGCTAAAGCCATATGTACAGAATGTAAATCTACGAGGTGTGGATTGATTCCAGAACATCGTTACCCCTTAAAATAGATTATAGGGGTTACAACATAATATCTATGGATTTAATCAGAAAAAAAATAACATAGAAATACATATGAAATCGAAATAGTAATTGCGTATTAACATATAAAATTTTGGTACAGAAAGGGACGCTACATAGTAAGGTTTCGTTGAATTGTAGCATAAACGCATGATAGAAATGTGTTTACGGGTATGTATTTATGCAGATGACTTTTAATACCGAAAGATTAACACTAAATATATTACATCCTAATGATGCTGAAAAAGTATTGGCTTTTTACGAAAATAATAGAGATCATTTTGAACCCTGGGAACCAGAGAGGGATATGAATTTTTACACTTTGCCTTATCAAAGATTATCCTTATCCATTGAATATAATTTGATAATGCAATCCAAGTTGTTACGATATTGGGTATTCCATCCTGATGATTTAGAAACTATTATTGGTTCAATTAATTTTTATAATATTGTTAAGGGCTCCTACTATACCTGCCAATTGGGCTATAAGTTCGACCATAGATACATCGGATATGGATACGCCTATGAAAGTGTCAAAGCAACCATGGACATTTTGTTTGAGGAGCAAAAACTGCGCAGAATTGAGGCTAACATCATGCCCACAAATCTTCGTTCCATTCATTTGATACAAAAGCTAGGATTTATGTATGAAGGGTTATCAAAATCTAATATTAAGATAAATCACAATTGGGAAGATCACATTCGTTATGCTTATATCAATCAAGATTTTACAGAATAAAAAAGGGGCTGTCGCAGAAAGTAGTGATTCATCCCTTGTCAAGTAGACAAGGGATGAATCACTATGAATGCGCAGCTCTTTATTTCTAAATACTAAACCTTGTAAATATCATCTAATGATGATCCAAGTTCATTTTATTAACTTAGTATAATTGGAATGTACCAATATCCAAATTCTCCAGTTCTTTGCATCTTCCTTTTGGTACATTTAAAGTTTTCAAAGCCAAACATTTTTGCCATAAACTTTTCTCTATTATGATAAATGCCTGGTATTCCCAAAATATAGCTACATCCATTTTTGTCATTGGTTCTTGCAAATATTAAATGTCTATAACTATAATACCCGTGAAGTAAAAAACTATTATTTCCCAAACCCCAGTATTCTGTTGGAAGTAATCCAATGTCCTTGGGTTCAATTCTTGCACTCCAAGCAATCTCGTTATCTTCAAAGGGATACATTCTCGGAAAACTTTTATATATTTGTTTTGCTAAAGGATGATCCTCAAATACAATGGGTCCACTCTCCTTATTCTCCACAAACGCAGCTGTATCAACATTAGGTGCTTCAGTTTGTGGTGAAACCACTTTTGGTGCTTCAGTTTGTGGAACTAAATCCTTTGAAGAATCGGGTTTTGATGACTCAGCTTGTGGTGTTTCAATCTTTGTAGTATCAATTTTGGGTTCTTCTGATTTCGTAGCATAACCTTTAGGTATATTTAACTTAGGTACTTCCGCCTTTGAATTGTCAACCTTAGGCGTATGAAATTTTTCGATTGTTCCCTTTTCTTTTGTACTACCCTGTAATAGATCCTTGTTATTTTCAAGCAATTCCTTTGATAAAAGGTCCTCTTCTAAACTTTTATTGGCTGTGTCTATTACATGTTTTAAATTAGGGGTTAATAATTCCTTTAAAGGCTCGTCACCATTTGGTATTTGTTTCTCATCTTTTTCATGTGATTCTTTCTTAAAAAAGATAACATTACCCGAATTATCGTTTCCTTTATGGTTTACTTTGTCGTTAGTTCTGTCATTTATTTTACCGTTTGCATTGTCGTTTGTCTTATCCTTAACTTTGTCCTTTTCTTCCTCTTTTGCTTGCGAAAGAACACCAGCAACTCCCGCTGCCTTCATTCCAGTCTGTGTATCTACCACTACGCTAGCTGGTTCTGATTTTTTTAGTTCTCTTTTATCCATTGCGTAGACTTTGGACATTTCAACTGCTTTACTATCCCATTCTGTTGCAAAGAACTTTTTTTCTGTATAATACAATACAATTCCGCCCATCTCATCAAGGCCATATGGGGTATTTTTAATCCGAATCGCCTCAGTGACTGCTTTAAAATCTCCGTTACCATTTTTTACAACAAAAGTTCCAAGTAACACGCCTTCCATATTCTCTGCTTCTCTTTTAAAAAGATAAACTTTTAATTGTTTGTCATTTAAACTGGGAGCAGTTATATGAATGGTGTATTTGCATTGCCCATTACGAGTTTCCACTCTGGCATACCCCACATTATTTCGTTTCTTTCCATCTTCATAATTATACATGTAAGAAACCAATCTTTTATAGTCAGGCATACTACGATCATCTCCCTTTACACTAGTGAAGGACAGTATTATCACTCCACTATCCTCTTATGTTAAATATATTCCAGAGAGTAAAATATATGCCTTATAATATAATGAAGAATAATTGTATTCAATTAAAACAACGCAGCTACTAGTTCATTTACAACCTTACCATCCGCTTTTCCTTTTACCTTTGGCATAAGTTCCTTCATGATTTTTCCTTTGTCTTTCGCAGTAGGTTCAGTGATACCAAGGTCATTTAATACGCCTTGAATAATCCCTTTGATTTCCTCTTCTGAGATAAAGGTAGGAGCAAACTCTGAAAGTATTTCAATTCTTTTCTTGCACTCACTAATGATATCTTCTCGATCAGCTGGAGAGGACTCAAGGGTCTCTTTTAATTGCTTTATTTCCTTTAATACTACCGCATTTTCCTCTTCTTCAGTTAAGTCAGCTCTTTTATCAATGGCTACATTCTTTAGTGCTGTTAAAAGGGCTGAAAGTGCATCCTTTCTTTCCTTGTCTCCGCCTTTCATTGCTTTTACCATCTCTGCTCTTACTAATTCAATTTTAGTCATTCTATTTTCCTCCTATGATTCACTTTGTTTATTGTTGTTAAGTTTTTTTGGTTTTTATTTGTACTTTATGGTATAGGATTATTTTTGTTCTTTGATTTGTTCTGCCAAGTCATTTAAATAAACCCATCTCTCCATTTTCTCTTCTAATAATTTTTCTGCTTGTTCCTTTTTAACCGTTAATTCATTAAGCTTGGTGTAGTCTGTAGCAGCACCAACCATTTCTACATCCAATAACTCTATTTGTTCTTCAAGTTTTTGAATCTCTTCATCTATGGTTTCATATTCTTTTTGTTCTTTATAAGAAAATTTAAGTTTGGATTCTTTTGGTTTTACTTTATAATTGTCACTTTTATTAGCCTTTTGATCCTCATCTATTACCGTATGTGCTAGATCCTTTTCTGCTTGTCTTTCCTTGTAATCAGTAAAACCACCTTCATATTGTACAATACTTCCTTCTCCTTCAAAAGCAAAAATACGATTTACAATTCGGTCAAGAAAATACCTGTCATGGGATACCGTAAGTACAATTCCATCGTAACTATCAAGGTAATCTTCTAAAACCGTTAAGGTGCTAATATCTAGGTCATTGGTGGGCTCATCCAGAATCAGAACATTAGGTGCTTCCATAAGTACCTTTAGTAAATAAAGCCTTCTCTTTTCGCCACCAGATAACTTTGATATAAGAGAATACTGCATTGCGCCTGTAAATAAAAAGCGTTCTAACATCTGAGAAGCACTCGTACTGCCTTCTGGCGTCTCAATATATTCTGCCACCTCTCTTATATAGTCAATCACCTTAAGACTTTCGTCCATATACTCATTTTCCTGAGAGAAATATCCTACTCTTACTGTTTCACCACTCTCAACAGACCCTGTATCAGGCATTAAATTACCTGTTATTATTTTTAATAGGGTAGTTTTTCCACTACCGTTTACACCAACAATACCAAGTCTGTCCCCTTTTAAAAGAATATAACTAAAATCCTTGATTAAAAGTTTATCATCAAAACCCTTGCTAACCTGGTTAATCTCTATGGTTTTCTTACCAAGCCTGCTTGATAGAGCACTTAATTCCACCTGCTTATCAGCAACAATAACCTTTCTATCCCTTAGCTCTTCGAACCTTTGTATATGAGCCTTTTGTTTTGTAGAACGGGCTTTAGCCCCTCTCATCATCCACTCTAAATCCATGCGATAAAGACTCTTTTTCTTTCTTTCTGTAGCAAGTTCCATATCTTCTCGCTCGGCCTTTAGCTGTAGAAATTTAGTATAGTTCGCAGCGTATGTGTAAAGATTTCCTTTATCAATCTCTACAATTTTATTGGTAACTTTATCTAGGAAATATCTATCGTGGGTTACCATGATAAAAGCACCTTGATACTTAATTAAATATTCCTCAAGCCACTCCGCCATCTGATTATCCAAATGATTTGTAGGCTCATCTAATATTAAGATATCTGCAGGTGTTAATAAGGTCCTTACAAGGGCTACTCTCTTTCTTTGTCCACCAGAAAGTGTATCCACTCTTCCCTCATAGTCTAATATACCAAGATTTTTTAACATGGTTTTTGCTTCGCCCTCTAAATTGCGATATTCTTCTTTTGCCTTTTTACCTATGACCACATTTTCTAGTATGGTAAGTTCATGATCAAATACAGGGTTTTGAGAAAGATATTCTGTAGTAATACCTTTTCCCTTAATCATTGCTCCCTCATCAGGTTCTACCATCCCTGCAATCATCTTTAATAACGTTGACTTACCTGTTCCATTTATACCTATAACACCAATTTTATCCCCATCATTAATTCCTAGGGTAACTTGATCAAATAAAATCTTATCCGTAAAGCTTTTGCTCACTTTTTCAACATTTAACAGATTCACATTTTTACTCCTTTAAATCCCATGCTAATGAGTTACTGCCTAAAAAGAATACCATATATTGCGATATTATTCCACTTTTTCTTTTATACTATGTAGCACTAGTAACTATTTGGGCCTATTCTATTATAGGTCATTAAATAGTCCCTATTTAGCTTGTTAATGTATTAAGAGGCTTCTAACATTTAAAATTTTTTAATAATTATTATCAATTAATACTACCATATGTAGTGTTCGTATGTTATAATACATACTGTATATTGTTTATTTTTCATTTTTTGGAAATTAATTGTGCAGGAGATAAAGGAGAGAGATAACCCACCAAAGGTGCTTCGTTTTTCACTCTCACTAACAATTGAAAAGAGGTTTGTATGGGAATGAAAGTAGTTAAAAAGGATAATACCAAAGAGGATTTTAATGTTCAGAAAGTAATTCAGGCCGTAGACAAATCAGCACATCGTGCTTTGATTCAATTTACGGAAGAAGAACATGACTTTATATGCAATTTTGTGGAAAACAAAGTAAATTCCATGAACAAAGAAGAGATTTATATTAGTGAAATGCACAATATTGTAGAGAGTTCTCTAGAACGAACCAACCCTCTTGTTGCGAAAAGTTATAGAGACTATAGAAATTATAAACAGGATTTTGTTCATATGCTAGATGAGGTTTATAAAAAGAGTCAAAGCATTATGTATATTGGAGACAAGGAAAATAGCAACACTGATAGCGCCCTTGTATCCACCAAAAGGAGCTTAATCTTTAACCAATTAAACAAAGAACTATATCAGAAGTTCTTCCTCACAACTGAAGAACTACAGGCTGCAAGAGATGGCTATATCTATATTCATGATATGTCAGCTAGAAGAGATACCATGAACTGTTGTCTTTTTGATGTTAGAAATGTACTAAAAGACGGATTTGAAATGGGAAATCTCTGGTACAACGAACCAAAGACCCTAAATGTTGCTTTTGACGTAATCGGAGATATTGTACTAAGTGCTGCTAGTCAGCAATATGGTGGTTTTACTGTGCCAAGTGTAGATCAATTATTAGAGCCTTATGCCATTAAATCCTATGAGCTTTTATATGATAAATACATCAGCCTTGGTATAGCACCAGAAGCCGCTAAAGAAGTAGCTCTAAAAGATATCAAAATAGACTTTGAACAAGGATTTCAAGGCTGGGAATACAAATTTAATACCGTTGCCTCTAGTAGAGGAGATTATCCTTTTATAACCGTTACCACAGGTACTGGAACAGGAGAATTTGCAAAAATGGCTTCTATTGCACTCTTAGATGTAAGACGCAAAGGACAAGGTAAAAAAGAATGTAAAAAACCCGTATTGTTTCCTAAAATAGTATTTTTATATGATAAGAACCTTCATGGACCTGGCTGTGAATTAGAAGACGTCTTTGAAGCAGGTATACGTTGTTCAAGCAAAACCATGTATCCCGACTGGTTAAGCTTAACTGGAGAAGGCTATATTGCTAGTATGTACAAAAAGTACGGTGAGATTATTAGCCCAATGGGATGTCGTGCCTTTTTATCTCCATGGTATAAAGAAGGGGGTATGAATCCTCTAAATGATCAAGATACTCCTGTATTTGTTGGAAGATTTAATATTGGTGCCGTAAGTTTGCATTTACCTATGATTTTAGCAAAAGCAAGACAGGAGAGTCGTGATTTTTATGAAGTTCTTGACTATTATTTAAATCTTATTCGTAAACTTCATATCCGTACCTATGCTTACCTTGGGGAGATGAGAGCTTCTACCAATCCTCTTGCCTACTGTGAAGGTGGCTTTTATGGCGGTAATTTAGGAATTCATGATAAGATTAAGCCTGTACTAAAAGCTGCAACTGCCTCCTTTGGTATTACTGCATTAAATGAATTGCAGCAATTATATAACAAAAAATCCATCGCGGAAGATGGTACCTTTGCTATAGAAGTATTGACCTATATTAATAAAAGGATTACAGAATATAAAGAGGCAGATGGAAATCTTTATGCGATTTATTCCACCCCTGCAGAAAACCTATGCGGCCTTCAAGTTACACAGTTCCGCAAAAAATATGGCATCATTGAAAATGTATCAGATAAAGAATATGTAAGCAACGGCTTTCACTGCCATGTAACAGAGGAAATTTCTCCTATACAAAAACAAGACTTAGAATACCGTTTCTGGGAGTTATCTAACGGTGGAAAAATTCAATATGTGAAATACCCCATTGATTATAATACCAACGCTATCAAAACCTTAGTAAGAAGGGCCATGGATATGGGTCTTTATGAAGGTGTTAATTTATCCTTAGCCTATTGTGATGACTGTGGACATCAGGAATTAGAAATGGATGTATGTCCTCAGTGTGGTAGCAAGAACTTAACAAAAATAGATCGTATGAATGGTTATCTCTCCTACTCAAGAGTCAAAGGAGATACCCGTTTAAATGATGCCAAGATGGCAGAGATCAAGGAAAGGAAAAGCATGTAATGCGTTATCATAATATTACAAAAGATGATATGTTAAATGGAACAGGTCTTAGAGTGGTTTTGTGGGTAGCTGGCTGTCTTCATGCTTGCAAAGACTGTCACAACCCAGTAACCTGGGACATAAATGGAGGACTACTCTTTGATGAAGCTGCAAAAAACGAATTATTTGCAGAACTATCCAAAAGTTATATTGAGGGAATTACCTTAAGTGGTGGTGACCCTCTTCACCCTGGTCACAGAGAAGAAATAGGAATTTTACTAGAGGAGATAGCTAAGAGCTTTCCTGACAAAAACATTTGGCTATACACAGGATATTCCTGGGAGGATATATCTTCTCTGCCTTATATCCAATATGTAGACACCTTAGTAGACGGAAAATTCGAAGTAGAACTAAAAGACCCTAAAATATTCTGGCGCGGAAGTAGTAATCAAAAAGTAATTGATGTAAAGAAAACATTAGAAGTTGGACAAATTGTAACATTTAATCTATAACTCATTTAAGCTTTGGCCAAAATAAGTTGTCCTACTACTTGATAAATTCAGCATTTAGATTATCGATATGATTGTGACCTTGACTTATTTATCAAGTATAATAAAAATTTTTGACTGGGATGTTTGAGTAACTTATCATACATACGCAATAAGGTATCAACAGTCGCTAATCAGACTATTGATACCTTAACTTATTTTATATCATTTTCAAATGCTTAGGTGTTCCATCAATCATAATAGGTGCTAATTCTTCCATGATTAATGGTCTGACATAAGCTAAAAATTCCTCAGAAACATCTGCCTTCTCTGTATCAATCCAACTCAAAGGTACTCTTTTCTCCTTATTCGCTATCTTATGAACATCATAAGTATCTGTGGTACAAAGGTAAGGGCTGTCTGATATTCTCTTTAGAATAATCATTTCTCCGGTTTTACCTTGAAGGGCTGCCATAACTGCAGCTTCTCCACACTGATAAGCTTCACTAATGTCTGTAAAGGAAGCAATATGGGATGCACATCTTTGCAAGGTGTTTAGTTCAACTGCTCTTGTTTTAATCCCTAGCTCTTTTGTAAGCCAGCCTGCAAGATACCTAGCTGTACCAGTTAACATCGTATGTCCAAATCCATCTACATATTTGGCATCCTGTGTTAATTCGCATACATACCTTTTATCTTTTAAATGAATTCCTTCTGAGACAGCAATTACAAGCGCTTTTTTAGTTTCCTGCATTTGCTTTATTTTTGCTAAAAAATCATCAAAATCAAAGTCTATTTCAGGTAGGTATAGTAAGTCTACCCCTACACAATCTTCACCTTTTGCTAGTGCTGCTGCACCGGTTAACCAACCAACATTTCTTCCCATAACCTCTACAATGGTTACAGTTTTCATATCGTAAACAAGACTATCTCTGATAATCTCTTTTAAAGAGGTTGCAATAAATTTAGCCGCACTTCCAAAGCCAGGTGTATGATCAGTAATTTCTAAATCATTATCAATGGTTTTTGGTACACCTATAAACCGAATGGAGCTTTTTATACTATTTCCATAATCCGATAATTTTCTAATGGTATCCATGGAATCATTTCCACCAATATAGAAAAAATACTGTATGTTATATTTATCTAATAATTCAAATATACGATGATAAGTACTTGGTTCTTGCTCGTATTCTGGCAACTTAAACCTACATGAGCCAAGATAAGAAGAAGGGGTTCTCTTTAATAGTTCTAAATCAATGTCGCTACCTATACATTCGTCCATATCTACAACTTTATCTTCCAATAATCCCTGTATTCCATAACGCATACCAAATACTTTTTCAGCACCTTGTACCTTAGCCGTTTTATAAACACCCGCTAGGCTTGCATTAATAACAGCAGTTGGCCCTCCCGATTGGCCCACCAGTACATTTCCTATCATCTTATACCTCCGCATTTTTATAATATTTATTTTATCCAAACTTGCCAGTACACCTTATCATTACCTTTCTATTATGTCAACATCATACAACCCCTTATGAATTATTATAGTGACTAAACTAAATTTTGGTATAATACTTTAGATAAAGGTAAAACAGGTCAATAACATGGAATACAAACCATATTATCACCTGTTTTAATAATTTTATATAAAAATACTGTACTTGTTATATTTAAAATATTTTAGTTTTTACTAAGAATTTTAGTTCCTTGATTCCTATTTTGTATTTTAATTTTATTTCCAACCTAAAAAAATCATTTTATAGGGTTATAAAAAATCCAAACTATAAGCTAATCTATACTATAACTATTATCATTAATCTTTAACTTATATCATCAGTCTTTAACCTTTCATCTTCACCCCATAATTTATACTTTAACCATGGATTTTATCATAAATAATATTACTAAGTTTTGCAAAATTCTCTAGCGTGAGGGCCTCTCCTCTAATGGTTGGTGAAACGCCTAGTTCCTCTATAGCCTGTGCAATTACTTCTTTTGGCAAATGAATTTCTGTATTATTATTTAAACCATTTACCAGGGTTTTTCTTCTTTGATTAAAAGAGGCTCTAATGATTTTGAACATTAACTTCTCATCTTTTAGAACAACTGGTTTTTCTTCATGAAGAGAAAGTCTAATCACTGCAGAGCCTACATTAGGACGAGGCATAAAACAGTTTGGCGGAACATTTGCAGCAATATATGGTTTGGCATAATACTGAACAGCTAGAGAAAGTGCACCATAATCCTTGCTACCAGGTCCTGACTGCATTCTGTCGGCCACTTCTTTTTGAACCATTACCGTAATGTTCTCCATGGGAACGTGGGCTCCAAATAGCCCCATAATAATCGGTGTAGTAATATAATAGGGCAAATTTGCAACAATCTTGATTGGCCTATTTTGATTTCTTTCCTTCACTAATTGATTGATATCAAATTTTAATACATCTTCATTGATAACCGTTACATTATCATAAGCAGATAAGGTATCATCTAGAATTGGAAGGAGATTCTTATCGATTTCAACCGCAACCACTTCTCTTGCAGCCTCGCACAAGTATTGGGTCAATGTTCCAATGCCAGGGCCAATCTCTAGTACCATATCATCCTTTGTTATATCTGCTGCCTTAATTATTTTATCTAATACATGGGTATCAATCAAAAAGTTCTGTCCATATTTTTTTTGAAATATAAAATGATATTTATTTAAAATTTCAACGGTTTCTTTTGGATTACCTAATGTAGCCATTCTACCTCTTTTCTATATCCATTTGATAAAGTTTCTTCGCATTTTCGTTTGTAATTCTAACCACATCCTCATATTCCATTCCTTTGATTTGAGCGATGGTCTTTGCAATATAGGGGATATTTAGAGAGGAATTGCGTTTTCCTCTGTTTGGTTCTGGCGAAAGATAAGGAGCATCTGTTTCTAATACCAGATATTCTATGGGTATATACTCAACCACTTCTTTTAACTTACGACTATTTTTAAAGGTAATCACACCACCGATACCAAGATAAAAACCCATATCAACATAAATTTTTGCCATATCCTTTTCATAGGAAAAGCAATGTATGACACCACCACTCTCACGTAGATTAGCCCCTTTTATCATATCAAGGGTATCCGCTGCAGCATCTCTGCTGTGTATAACCGAAGGTAATTTTAACTCTTTGGCCAATTCCATTTGTCTGTCAAACCATTTCTTTTGTATATCACGCCCAGGCGTGTCCCAATAATAATCAAGTCCAATTTCGCCAATGGCTACCACTTTGGGCGTTTTTGATGCCTCTTTTAACCACTCAAAGTTTTCTTCATTTAATTCTTCGGTATCACTTGGATGTACACCAATGGCCCCATATAGAAAAGGATATTTCTTCACTAACTCTAATGTTTTCTTAGAAGTCTCTATACTAGCTCCAATGTTTACTGCAATCTCAATTCCATTCTCAGCAAAACTATTTAATAATTGATCTCTATCAGAATCAAAAGCCTCATCATCATAATGGGCATGTGTTTCAAATATCATAAAACCTCCACTCTATAACTGACAAGCCTTGCTACAATCACAGAATGGTTCTGTGTTGTAACAAGGCTAGCTTTTATTGGCCTATTAACAGATTTCAGCACCTGTTGTCATTGTTTTTTCAGGCACCATTAATGCAAGATTTCCATTCTCATCTTCAGCACATAATAACATACCTTCTGAAACAACTCCAGCTAATTTAGCAGGTTTTAAGTTTACCAATACCATAACCTTTTTACCCACCATTTCCTCAGGTGAATAATAAGCTTTAATACCTGAAACAATTTGTTTTACCTGGCTTCCAACTTTAACTTGTGAGCATAGTAATTTCTTAGATTTTGGCACTTCCTCACAAGCAATAATTTCACCCACTTGAAATTGCATTTTCATAAAATCGTCATACGCGATTTCATCTTTTTCAGGTATATCTATCACAGCCTCTGTACTCTTTATTTGTTCTTCATGTACTTCTTCTAATGGTTTTTCTAAAGCTTTTTTCGCTTCCACTTTTTCTATCACTTCTTTCACATCCAATCTTGCAAATAAAATCTCAGGTGTTTTCGTAACTTGTGTACCACTTACATACAAGCCAAATTCTGTAAGCTCATCAAGACTTCTTATATTTGTGTTAAGTTGTGCAACTATTCTTTGGGCGGTTTCTGGCATAAATGCTTCTAAAAGGCTAGCTCCAATGCAAATACTTTCTACCAAATGATATAATACAGTCTCAAGTCTTTCTTGCTTTTCAGTGTCTTTTGCTAGTACCCATGGCATTGTTTCATCAATGTATTTATTGCAGCGTTTAAACAAAGTAAAAATCTCAGAAATTGCATCTGCAACTCTTAACTGATCCATTTTTGCTACAACCTTTTTAGGTGTATCAAGTGCTACTTTTATAAGTTCTTCATCCACTGCCTCAGTAACTTTTGTATTTCTTACAATTCCATCAAAATATTTATTTGACATGGATATTGTACGATTCACTAGATTTCCTAAGGTATTTGCCAAGTCAGAATTCATTCTTTCTACCATAAGTTCCCAAGTTATAACACCATCATTATCAAAAGGCATCTCATGAAGTACAAAATAACGAACACCGTCTACGCCAAATACTTCTGTCAGCTCATCTGCATATAAAACATTACCTTTAGATTTACTCATCTTTCCTTCGCCCTGCATTAACCAAGGATGACCAAATACCTGCTTTGGAAGTGGTATGTCAAGAGCCATTAACATAATAGGCCAGTATATAGTGTGAAAACGTAAAATATCTTTACCAATCAAATGTAAATCTGCTGGCCAGAATTTATTATATAGCTCTCCATGATTTCCATCCATATCAAATCCAAGTCCAGTAATATAGTTGCTTAATGCATCTAACCATACATAAACCACATGTTTGTTGTCAAAATCTACAGGAATGCCCCATTTAAAAGAGGTTCTAGAAACACATAGATCTTGTAGTCCAGGTAGTAAGAAATTATTCATCATTTCATTCTTTCTAGATTCTGGCTGGATAAACTCTGGATGGGTATTAATATGATGAATTAAACGTTCTGTGTAATTGCTAAGCTTCAAAAAATACGCCTCTTCTTTGGCAGGGGATACCACGCCGCCGCAATCTGGGCACTTACCGTCTTCTAATTGTGAGCTTGTAAAAAAGGATTCGCAAGGAGTACAATACATGCCTTCATAATGACCTTTGTAAATATCCCCTTGCTCGTAAAGCTTTTTAAAAATCTTTTGTACCTGCTTCTCATGATATTCATCTGTTGTACGAACAAATTTATCATAAGATGTATTCATCATATCCCAGATTCCTTGGATCTGATTTGCAATATTATCTACAAATGCTTTTGGAGTAGTTCCTGCATCGTTTGCTTTATTTTCAATTTTTTGACCATGTTCATCTGTCCCTGTTTGAAAAAATACATCAAATCCTTGATTTCTTTTAAATCTTGCAATGCTATCAGCAAGGACGATTTCATAGGTATTTCCTATATGTGGCTTTCCAGATGTATAGGCAATTGCCGTAGTAATATAATAGGGTTTTTTATTCATTTAACATTCTCCTTACATTTAATAATTCTACTTAAAGCTCAATTCTTTTCTTATAAATATAAAAACTCCCGTCCTTAATCACTTAAAGACGAGAGCATAATCTCGTGGTACCACTTTAATTCAGCCTTATAAAAAAGACCCTCTTTCGCTGCTTCAATACAGCTAATCACTATAACGGGTGCTCCCGTGGCAGCCTAAAAGTAAACTTCTTGGTGCCATGCTCCAAGGCCATCTTCTATAATTCCTTCATGACCCATTTTCAGCTAACTGGGCTCTCTGTTCATGACTTCCTTATATACTCTTCTTTTCACAGCATTTGTCTTATTATTGTTAGTATTCTCATATATCCAGAAATTACTCATTTCATTAGAAATAGCATATCACTTGACAATTATTTTGTCAACAACTCTCTACATCTATTATGTCAATCTATGTAGATCTATTATGCCAATCTCTATACTTCTATTAAGTCAATCTCGGTACTTCTGTAAAATCAATTAGTAGGTTACCTACTCCGTACTCTCTTTTGTTTCTTCAATAATACTTACCATTATGTCTTTGGTAAGTTTTCCTGCAATATAACCATAAAAATTACCTTCTTTATCTATCATAAAAGTAGTTGGAAAAGAACTGATGGCATATTGATAAAAAATCTCCCCTGTTTCATCAAACACAGTTGGGAAGGTATACCCATTCTCTTCTAAAAATGCAATTACATCTTCTTTACTTTCATCCTGATTGGTAGGATATTCGCTGGATTTAGGATTTGCTACTCCAAGAAATACAACTTCCTCCTCATTCAATCCATACTCCTCATATAATTCTTCTATATGAGGCATTTCTTCTCTGCAAGGAGGACACCATGTAGCCCAAAAGTTTAAGAATACAACTTTACCTTTGTAATCTGATAAGATATGGGTATTACCATACTGATCTGTAAGGGTAAAATCAAAGGCTGGAATAATTTCTCTATCTCCATCCTTATCTTCTTCTGATACTCCTGTATTTTCTCCTGTATTATTTTCCGTATTATCTATTGCTTCTTCATTGTCCATCTCTTGGGTTGAGACTTCTTCATTTTTTGCTTCCTCTTTGTCTTCTCTTGTTTCATCAGTTAAAGTGCCATCCTCATCTCCTGTACTTTCACTAATTACACCACCAAAAGAGTTAAGATAGCTAGTAATTCCATTCATCCATCCGGTAAAGGTCATAATCCCAATGATAATCAATAAAACTCCACCAGCCTTTATGGTGTATTTTAAAAGCTTTTTATTTTTATTGAAGAAACTTAGTACCTTCGTTGTAAATATGCCAAGAACTAAAAAGGGAATTACAAATCCTAGCGTATATACTAATACCAGCCAATTACCAAGCGCTGCATTTTTAGCCCCTGAGGCTAAGATAAGGACTGAAGAAAGTGCAGGTCCAATACAAGGCGTCCAGGCAAAACTAAATGTAAAGCCAAGTACTAAAGCTGTAAAGGGATTAACCTTTATTTTATTTAAGTTTAAATAAAACTTTCTCTCCCTTTGTAAAAACTTAAGTTCAAAGATTCCAAGCTGAAATAAGCCAAGAATTACAATTATTATGCCGCCAATTCTAATAAATAAATTTCGATTGGCGTGAAAAAATCTACCAAGTGATGTAAAGGTCATTCCCAATATAAAAAATGCAAAGGAAATGCCTATTACAAACATAAGTGTATGTAAAAACACTTTTTTTCTATGATAGGAATAGGAATCTCCTTCTTCTCCATTCGTATTACCAGCTAAATAACTCATATAAACTGGCAGCAAAGGGATAACACATGGAGAAAAGAAAGAGAGCACTCCCTCTAAAAACACTAGTATAAAACTAATATTACCTGATTGTATAAAATCTGCTGACATAATCCCGTTGCCAAAAATCTACAAAAATCTACAAATCTTGTTTAATTCCTTTTTCAACGTGTTCTATTTCAATAACTATAAATAATTATCTACTTTAGTTTGTATAACACTCCAAAGGCGTAAATTCGGATACAACGAATCCTACATATTAACTTAATCTTTTAGGTGACTTTAAGCTAATTTATATCTTGAAAGATTGATACTTGCGTTTAAATCTCTGTCAATGGTAAAACCACATTCACAGTTATAAACTCTGTCTTTTAGTTTTAAATCTTTCTTGATATTACCACATAGGCTACAAGTTTTTGATGATGGATAAAATCTATCAGCTACTACTAACGTGGTCCCTCTAAATTTAGACTTATATTCTAATTGTCGTCTAAATTCATAGAAACATTGCTTTCTTATACTATCTGATAAATGCTTATTTTTCATCATACCTTTAACATTCAAATCTTCAATCAC
>JBKEAO010000030.1:0-26566 GCA_047972335.1 Anaerocolumna sp.
ATCGCGTTATTTAATACCTTATAACAGATTACCATAGATGTTCCTAAAAATCAAGTGTTATTTTATTTTTATTTTGAACCTTTATTTCAACCTCTTTTTTCAATATCTATTTTTAGCCTATGTTTTCAACCTTTATTTTCAATCTTTATTGTTCTAGGAACGCCCATGGGTTACTTTACTTCCTTTTACTTGCTTTACCTTCGCTCGTTCAGAACGCTCCGCTTCACAAGATGAGCTCACCTAAGTTTTGAATTGAATATATAATAAATTTCCAGCAAACCCTTATGAATGCTGGAAAATTTTTGTCCACATTTTGTATATTTAGTATAGCGCAATCTAATGGAACGTGTTATAATGTAACTATATAATATGGAGGAAACGTTATGAAAATACTTTTATTTGGCGTATCAAATGTTGGCAAATCCATCACTGGTGAGTTGCTTGCGCATCGTTTAGGGTATGATTTTTACGATCTTGATGAAGAAATTAAAAAACATTGTAACACTACATTGGAAGACTTTGTTTCAACAGGGACGCTTCGTGAACGTGATCAGATACGCTGTGACCTTATCAATTCACTTATTGACCGCAAAGGGGACAAGGTTATAGCAGTTACCCCACTATCCTACATACAGACGATTCAGCCACTGTTGTCTTCCACTGGTATATTTTCCATCGAACTGATTGATACGGCCCAAAATATTTTTGATCGTCTGGTTTTCAGTGATGAAAATGATAATGTCTATAAAGATGACGACTATAAAAATGAGCATAAGGATTATTATCTTTCAGAAATTAGCGAAGACCTCGAATGGTACGGTTCCATTTACGCTGATATCAAACACAAATTTCATATATCCGGCAGACTACCAGAAAATGTGGTTGATGCAATGATTATGGAATATCATCTCGACCGAGAGGAGGCATAGCCTATGTATTTACGTAAAATTAATCGCCCTCAGGGTGTTTACCTTGCAATTCAGGAAAGCTATTATGACAGTTCCAGCAGGCAAAGCCGAACCCGTACCGTCCAGAGTCTTGGATATTTAGAAGCCTTAAAAGCACAATACGAGGATCCTATCGCTTTCTTTACTCAGAAAGCCTTGGAGATGACGGAACAAAAGAAGACAGAAAAATCTATCACCATAACGATCGGCTCCCATACAAAAATGAATACGGATACAGACGATGTCCGCAACATCGGTTACGGTGTGTTAAAGGAGTTGTATAAAAAACTGGAACTGGATAAGTTTTGGAACTGGAAGACAAGAAATCTATCCGTAAAATTCAGCGTGGATCAGATTTTCCGGTTGCTTGTCTTCTCGCGTATTCTTAATCCTGCTTCAAAGAAAGGAACCTTTGAACACAAGCGCTTCTACTTTGAAGATTTTGGTGATTTTTCTCTTGATGACATCTACCACGCATTAGATATTATCTGTGACAATAAGGAGGCCCTACAAAAATGGATTTATGACCATTCTGATAATATCTGTACCAGGGACATGTCCGTATCTTATTTTGACTGCACGAATTATTACTTTGACATTGGACGGTCAGATATGGATACGCTGGATGATAACGGCAACCCAGTGGATAAGGAAGGAAATCCGACAGCTACAAAATACCGGAAACGTGGCCCCGAAAAGAACCACCGCCCAGATCCCATTGTTGAAATGGGGTTACTGATGGATCGAAACGGCATACCACTCGCTTTTGATTTATTTCCAGGAAATGAATCCGAGAAAGTCCATATGCGTCCCATTATTAATCGTGTTAAAAATGAATTTTCTGATAGCCGCATTATTATTGTAGCAGACAGAGGATTAAATACCTCTGACAACATTTATTATCTGAACGGAGATAATAAAGGAGATCATAATCAGCGTGACGGATATGTCTATGGGCAATCAATAAGGGGAGCAGACGCAGAATTTAAAAAATGGGTTTTAGAGGGTGGATACCGAATTAATAAAGTCATAAATGATGATGGAGAAGAAGTATCCTTTCAGCACAAATCCAGAATTCATCCCAAAGAATTACACGTAAATGTAACAAAGCCAGGGAGAAAGAATCCATTAAAGAAAACAGTTTCTATTGACCAAAAGCAAATGGTCTATTATTCACAAAAATATGCAAAAAAACAACAGTCCGACAGAGAAGTAATGATTCAGCGCGCAAAAGATTTGATTAAGCATCCAAAGAAGTATGATAAAGTAACATCTGCAGGCTCCGCTGCATATGTCCTAAATATAACTTTCGACAAAAACACAGGAGAAATCGTTGAAGGAAAATCCCTCGAGCTAGATTTAAAGAGAATCGAAGAAGAAAAGAAATATGATGGGTATTATTCTATTGTAACCAGTGAATTAAATATGTCAGATATAGAAATGCGAGAGGTATACCGCGGACTGATCCGTATTGAGGATACCTTTAAAATATCCAAAACAGAGTTTGACTCCAGACCGGTCTTTGTTCGTACCAACGACCATATAGATGCGCACTTCACGACCTGTTTTACAGCTCTAGTACTAATCCGATTGCTACAGACAAAACTAGAGAACAAATATCCTGTTGGAAAAACCATAAATGCCTTGAAAAACTACTGCTGTGTACCTCTTGATACAAACACCTATCAGTTCACTTACTACGATGAGATCCTTGCAGCCTGTGGCAGAGCCTTTGACATGAAATTAGACAATAAATACCGTTCACGCCAGCAGATACAACGTCTTCTACGATACTAAAAATTTTTTTTTTATTTTCAAAAAAAATACCTGTACGCTATATAAAGGAAACGGCGCAACCCAGTGTTTACAAGGGTTGCGCCGTTTTTGCTTCAAAACTTGAGATTATAGTATATTATAAAGGATTTAAAACATGATATCAATTAAAAAAATGGTATAGAACTTACTCAAAATCTACGGCATAGGATTGTGTAGCTATGGGATACCTTATCATAAATTCCTTCGTGCTAAATTCCTCATCTCTTTCATGACCTTTAAAATCTTCTTCCGATTTTAAAAAATAATCATATAAAACAACCTCACTACCATCTACTGTAATGGGATCATCCCATGTACAATCTATGTTATACCAATTTCCTTCTAAGTATACAATATTCCAACCATGACTATCCTTATTACCGGTTCCTGTAATAATTCGAGTAGGTATATTAGCTAAAGTAAACATTTTATAAGCAAGACTCATATAACCTTGGCAAGTGGAACTTTTTCTAATCAAGTTATCATAGGAGGAATACTTAAGTGTTTCTAAATCATAGGAAGCATTCTGTATGATAAAATCATGTATTTTTTTAATCTTGTCATAATCACTTAAATTGTTCATATCCCATTTTAAAAATAACGTTTCAATAATTTCGTCCACCTGCTTGGTTTGTTCTGCAGATTCATTGTATTCAAATTCATAGCTGATTGTCATGGTGTTACCAAAGCCTATAATATGAGCATAGATGCTATTGGCTTTATAACGCAAATAATCAAAATCACCTGAATCTTCTGGATCATCTATACGATACGCTCTATCTATTACTTCCTCAGTAAACCATTCCATATCCTCTACTGATCCTATATACTCAAGAGTCAGCTCTTTTTCTCCATTTAGCATAGATCTACGCACTTGGGCTATAAACTCATCCTCATTGCTGTTTTCACTAAGCACATTAATGTTCATATAGGTTTCCCTAAAATGATATTTATCATTTAAAGTATATAAGACAATTATAACTATGGCTATCCAAAAAAATCCTTTTGCTAAGTTCTTCATATACTATATCCCGCCTTACAAATATTAGTTGCGCATCTATATTATACCTTATCTGCTGGTTAATTGGCAATCTTTTCATACTTCCTCTGTTTGAGTAAATGAAAGAAAAACTGCCTCCTCTTTACCTTATAGATAAATCGTTGACAGTTTTCATACTTTGCAATCTTTGGCATCTTGTCAGTTTAGTAAAATATTAAGCTTCTATTTTTTCTTCGTATTCTTCTGCTGCAATTTCATAGCTTTCTAAAACAATCTTTTGAATCTTATCCCTTGTTTCAGAATTGATAGGATGTGCAATATCTCTATACTCTCCATCCCCTGCTTTTCTACTTGGCATTGCAATAAAAAGTCCTTTTTCACCTTCAATTACTTTAATATCATGAACTACAAATTCATTATCCATGGTAATTGATACAACTGCTTTCATTTTTCCTTCTTTACTAACCTTGCGTACACGCACATCTGTAATTTGCATAGTGTATAGCCCCCTTTTAATGTATTTATCATTTATTGTGCCAAAGCGGATATAATCCCCTTGTATTGCCGTATTTTATGTTATTTTATCTCTATATATATTGATATAACAGCCATAATGGCTAAATTATATATCTCTCGTTTTTTTCTACTACAATTTTTACATCTTCTAGACATCCAATATGGGTTGTACTCGGTCTAATGGTATTTCTGCTTTCTACAATGCAGTTTTCAATGTAGGAGTTGTCTCCTATATGTACATCATTAAGAATGATGGAGTTCTTGATAACACAGTTTTTTCCAATATACACCTTTTTAAATAATACGGAATTCTCTATTCCACCATTGATAATACATCCACTTGATATAATACTATTTTTTATGTAGGACCCTTGATTGTATTTTGCTGGGGGTAAATCCTCTATCTTTGAGTAAACATCAGGATATTCTTTAAAAAAGTAATCCCTGACCTCCTTCTTTAGAAAATCCATATTTGTGGAATAATACGTCTGGGCTGTTGCAATATTGTTCCAATATTCTTTTAGTTCATATGCATAAATATTCTTAACATTTCTATATCTGATTAAAATATCTCTGACAAAATCAAATCGATCTTCTATAGCAGATTTCTCTAACAAATCAATTAATAACCTTCTACGCATCACATAGACGCCAATAGATGCTTTGTTATCTGCTGCAACAATGGGTTTCTCTTCAAACTCTATTACTCTATCTTCTTTATCCGTTTGAAACACTCCAAATCTGCTAGCGTCCTCCTCTTCATGTAACCGTTTATATACAAGTGTAATATCTGCCTTCTTAGCAATATGGTATTCTAAAACTTTATTATAGTCTAGCTTGTATACCCCATCTCCTGATGCAATTACAACATAGGGTTCATGGCTGTTTTTAAGAAAGCTAAGATACTGATACATGGTATCTGCAGTACCTCTAAACCAAAAGCTATTATCTGCTGTAATGGTAGGTGTAAATACATACAGCCCACCTTGTTTTCTACCAAAGTCCCACCATTTAGAGGAGTTTAAATGTTCATTCAATGACTTGGTATTATACTGGGTAAAAACCGCTACCCTTTGAATATGGGAATTAGACATGTTGCTCAGTGCAAAATCAATACATCGATAGCTTCCAGCAACAGGCATAGCAGCAATTGCTCTTTTTGCGGATAGTTCTTTCATCTTATTATTATTGCCACCTGCTAATACAATTCCTACAGCTCTCATACTCTTACACCTGCCTTAATCAATGTCTGTCCGCTCATTAACTCTAGGTTATCATAATCAGACAGCACGGTATAGCCTGAAATAGCAGTGTTCTTACCAATCCTTACATGATCAGGTATGTGGGTTTTTTCCCCGACTGTAACTAGTCCAAAAGAATAAATATCTGGTTCTCTTTGATTTGGAAGTTCTTCTCCTACACCAAGTATAGAATAAGATCCAATGGTGGCATTTTCAGCAATAATGGATTTATGAATGGTAGCTCCTTCTTTTACTACAACCCCTGTCATAAGTATGGAATCCTTTATTACAGCGCCCTCTCCAATATATACGCCAGACCCTATGACGGAATTATATACTTCTCCGTAAATCTCTGCACCTTCACCAATAATCGCTCTGTCTATTAACGAATGTTCTGAAATATACTGTGGTAAAACTCTATCATTCTTGGTATAAATCTTCCAGAATTCTTCGTATAAATTAAAAACAGGAAATAAATCAATCAATTCCATATTGGATTCCCAGTAAGCACCTAGCGTTCCTACATCTTTCCAATATCCGTTATACTCATATGCAAATACGCTATCTCCTCTCTCATGGCAATACGGTATAATATGTTTTCCAAAGTCACAACCCTTTTCTTCTGATAAAGTATGTAGGGCTTCTCTTAGTACTTTCCAATTAAATATGTATATTCCCATTGAGGCCAAATTACTTCTTGGCACCTTAGGCTTTTCTTCAAATGCAATGATCCTCTTATGAGAATCGGTAATAGCCACTCCAAACCTACTTGCTTCTTCCATTGGTACCGGTATGGTGGCTATGGTTATATCTGCGTTGTTTCTTTTGTGAAAATCTAACATAGCTTCATAATCCATCTTATAGATGTGATCACCGCCAAGTATTAATACATACTCTGGACTATAGTATTCTATATACTCCAGATTCTGATAGATGGCGTTAGCTGTTCCGGTATACCATTCACTACTTGTACTCTTTTCATAAGGGGGTAGTATAGACACACCGCCTATATTCTTGTCTAAGTCCCAAGGTATACCTATTCCTATGTGTGTGTTTAATCGCAGAGGCTGATATTGAGTCAATACACCAACGGTATCAATACCAGAATTAATACAATTGCTTAAGGGAAAATCAATTATCCTATACTTAGCTCCGAAAGTTACTGCGGGCTTTGCAACATTAGTTGTTAAGACGCCAAGTCTTGAACCTTGTCCTCCAGCTAACAACATTGCTATCATTTCCTTCTTTATCACGCAACCACCTCTTATTATTTAATTTGACATTATTATACCATTCTTTTACATAAATGGGAATAAATTTTACTAATATTTTAATTAAAAATATTATTTTTTTAGCATTTTATCTAAATAGTCAATTTTTTAGAAATATTCACCATTAAATTATGTGATTTTTTATTATTATTTTTATTTTACCATTTTCATTGGTACTTTTTTCTAATACTTTTTTACTAATTTATGTACATATTGCTTTTCCTTTTGTAGAATCATTTTACTTTGTCATAAAAGTTTATGTAACATGGCTATAACTTTCTCACGCCCTTTCTATTCATCTTTCATTATTTTTATTATTTTTCCTTGGGTATTGTGACACAAGTTTCCTTCTCACATTTAGTATCATATGATGGAGGTAGACAAAAAATTAATTGTATTTTTATATGAAATGATTATAATAACTAATAGATAGAGATACTATTAGCATCTATTAAGGAAAAACTAGTTGTTGATATAAAAAATGAAAGATAGGAAGTGTCCGATTATGTTCAAAATTAATTTTAACAACCCGATAAAAGTGCATTTCATAGGTATAGGCGGTATCAGTATGAGTGGCCTAGCTGAACTTTTACATACGATAGGTTTTAAAATAACAGGCTCTGATGTGAAACAAAGTAAAATTACCGATCATTTAGAATCCATAGGCATCCAGGTTTTTATAGGCCAAAGAGGGAGTAATATTTCCCCTGACTATGATTTAGTCGTTTATACCCCGGCGGTAAAAGAGGATAATCCAGAATACAAAGAGGTTATCTCACTAGGTTTACCAATGATTGACAGAGCAGAGTTATTAGGCCAAGTAATGAGTCGTTATTCTAATGCAATCGCTGTAGCAGGAACTCATGGAAAAACCACTACCACATCTATGCTTAGTCTTGTATTATTAGAGGCAGGCCTTGACCCTACCATTTCTCTTGGTGGTATATTAGGTAATATCGGTGGTAATCTACGAATTGGTCAGTCCGAACACTTTATAACAGAAGCCTGTGAATATACGGATAGTTATTTAAAATTTAATCCAACCAAAAGTATTATTCTAAACGTTGAGGCAGAGCATTTAGACTATTTTAAGGATTTAGAAACTGTAAGAAAGTCCTTTAAAAACTTTGCGAATAAATTACCAGATGATGGTTTGTTAATTATCAATGGCGATATCGTTGATGTTTCTTACTTTACACAAGATTTGCCTTTTAAATTTATTTCATACAGCATGAATGGTAATCAGATACCTGGTTCCTTACATCACTACAGTGCTGCTAACATTAGATATGATGAAGCGGGACTGGGACAATATGATTTATTAGAAGACGGAACTTTTATAACAGAGATCGCTTTAAATGTCATTGGTGCCCACAACATATCTAACTCCTTAGCAGTGATTGGATTGGCTAGAAGTCTTAATATATCTTATGAAGTAATCAAAACTGCCTTATTACAATTTACTGGTACTGAACGACGATTTCAAAAGAAAGGGGTAATTGGCGGAATCACTATTATAGATGATTATGCCCATCACCCTACAGAAGTAGCAGCAACCTTAACAGCTGCTAAGAATTATCCTCACAAAGATACCTGGTGTGTTTTTCAGCCTCACACCTATACAAGAATGAAAACTTTCCTTAAGGAATTTGCAAAAGCATTAACACTTGCTGATAAAGTAGTTCTAGCAGATATTTATGCTGCAAGAGAAGCCAATCCCGGAGATATTTCTTCCATGAATTTACTGGAAGAATTACACAAATTAGGAGTAGAGGCCTATTATTTCCCAAGCTTTGATGAGATAGAAAACTTTTTATTAGAAAAATGTACTAACGGTGACCTGTTGATAACTATGGGAGCCGGAGATATTGTAACTGTTGGAGAATCCATCTTAGGACTATAGTTATCCACATTATCCACAACCTTATCAACAATTCCACTCAGATAAGGTTGTGGATTTTTATTTTCTTCCACAAAGGAGAACTTAATTCTTTCTGGTGTTTAAAATTATAACCAACCATTTGATTTTGCAGGTTTTTACATAAATTTACATACTTAGACCAGGCTATCTATCCACAATTTCCACATTATCCACAATTATTTCTTGTTAGTTTTTTCAAAAATTTAGCCTATTTCCATCCCCTCTTACCTGTGTTATAATGACCGATACATAGGAAAGTGAGAGGTCAGAGAAAATGAGTACAATAAAACTAAACTCTGGAAATATTCCGGATATTACTTTAATCCCCAATCTATTTATTGATCATTATATGCCTTCAGCCAATGGTTCATTTGTAAAGGTATATTTATATCTATTAAGGACCATGAGTAGCCCAGTGGATGTCCCAGTAACCATTTCCTCCATAGCTGACAGACTAGACGATACAGAAAAAGATATTGTCCGTGGGCTATGCTACTGGGAGAAAGTGAATCTTATTTCACTCACTCGTGGTTCTGATAACGAAATCGATTCCATTACAATAAATGATATATATTCTTTAAGTACTTCCTCTGGCGAACTACAAGAAGAAGTCTATACCGCCGCTGCTAACGAAACTACTACCGTGGTGGATGAACATTTAGAGCCTACTGAGGAAGAATTAAAACAGTCACCAACTTTAAACTTTGATAAGCCCACCTATTCTGATGCACAGATCAAACAACTTACAGATACAGATGAAGTAAAATGGCTTCTAAACATTATAGAGATTTATTTAGAACGTCTTATTAAGCCAATGGATATACAATTAATCTTATATTTGTATGAAAGTCTTGGATTTTCAGCAGAACTGATTATGTATCTTTATGAATACTGTGTTTCTAAGGGTAAGAAAAATCCGTCTTACATAGAGGCTGTAGCCATATCCTGGGCAGAAGAAGGCATTGATACGGTTGAAAAGGCCGAAGCTTCAACAGCTCTTTATAACAGTAATTATTCAGCAATTAACAAAGCCTTTGGCCTAAACCGCGCACCAGGTCAGGTGGAGAAGCAATTTATTAATAGGTGGTTAAATAAATATGGATTTTCCATTGATATTATTGTGGAAGCCTGTAATAGAACCATATTATCAGCCCAAAGACCTGACTTTAAATATGCAGATAAAATACTAGAAACTTGGTTCAAAAAAGGTGTAAAAGATATGGTTTCCATTACCAAACTAGATGAAGAACATGCAAAGTCTTCTGCTGCCAAGCAAAATAATCAAGCATCAAAACCTCAGATTAAGCCATCATCAAACAATCGTTTTAATGCATTTCCACAAAGAACCTATAGCGATGCAGATTACTCCTCAATGGAGCAAAGATTATTACATAAAAAGTAATATAGCTACTAATAAATATATTGTATAAACGGAACTTAACAAATATGATACAGCTTTTTAACTAAATACTTTCATTGATGTAAGGATATAATTTTAGGCTAGATAATTATTTGAAAGGAGGATTAACTCTGTGGCACTTAAAAATTATCAGTATAATAAAATATTAAGAGAATATGACAATAAACAACTGCAAAATAAGCATGCCTTGGATTTACGGACACAAGAAGTCTATTCTCTCATTCCTGAATTAAAGGAAATAGATGATGAGGTGGTTACCTGTGCCATTCAAAGTGCTAAACTTATGCTTATGGGCGATGGAAAACCCTTTCCTAAGCTTAAGAAACTTACAGATTCTGCTGCTATTAGACGAATGAATCTATTAGAGCAACATGGATTTCCAAAGGATTATCTTCATCTTAAATATCACTGTGAGGATTGTATGGATACTGGGTATATTGGCAATGAAAAATGTCATTGTTTTAAACAGTCCATTGTTGATATTGTTTACTCCCAGTCTAATATTAAAAGCGCTATCCTAAAAGAGAATTTTAACACCTTTTCTTATGAATATTATACCAATGACTATGTAGATCCTTCAACCAGATTAACACCTAGGGAAAACATTCGTAAAGTAGTTGAGGTGTGCAGATCGTTTATTGATTATTTTAGCCAGGAAACAAGCAACCTATTGTTGTATGGAAATACAGGGGTTGGTAAAACTTTTCTTGCCAATTGCATTGCAAAAGAATTACTAGATAAGGCCAATACTGTAATTTATCTGACTGCTTTTCAGTTATTTGATATTTTAGAAAAGAATAAATTTGGCAAAAATGAGGAAAACTTTGAATCACAGAATCAATTTGAATACATTCTTGATTGTGATCTTCTTATTATTGACGATCTAGGTACGGAATTAAATAATTCTTTTGTAAATGTGCAATTATATTTATGTATTAACGAAAGATTTCTACGAAATAAATCAACAATTATTTCCACAAATTTATCTTTAGATAATATTAATTCCATATATAGCGAGCGAGTTTTCTCAAGAATTGCTAGTAATTATTCCCTTCTTAAAATAGTTGGAGACGATATTCGACTAAAAAAGCTATTTTAATGGATTTAGCCTTGACTAACTTATTTGTAAATGGTATAACGTTAATGGACATTTTTCAACAAAGTGCAAAAATGAAATAGGAAAGCACTTCAAAATCAATCGGAGGACAAATAGAATGCCGCAGCAAGAAAAAATATTAGAAACCATTCCAGTCGGTACTTTAGGTATGATAGCTTTAGAAAGTAGTAAATCTCTAGGACAAAAGGTAAATGATTATATTGTTGAATGGCGTAGGGCAACAGAAAGCGAACACACTTCTACGATAGCATTTGCAGGTTATCAACGTGATTCTTATCTTATTGACGCACGTTGCCCAAGATTTGGTTCAGGAGAAGCAAAAGGTATCATTAAGGAGTCTGTAAGAGGTTCTGATCTTTACCTGCTTTTGGACGTTTGTAACTATAGTTTAACTTACACCGTGTGTGGACATACAAATCATATGTCACCAGATGACCATTATCAAGATCTTAAGAGAATTATCGCAGCTGTCGGTGGTAAAGCTAGAAGAATTACTGTTATTATGCCATTTTTATATGAGAGCAGACAACATAGAAGAAGTTCAAGAGAATCTCTAGATTGTGCATTAGCCCTTCAAGAGTTAACCAATATGGGTGTTGAAAGCATTATCACTTTTGATGCACATGACCCAAGAGTACAAAATGCTATTCCTTTAAAGAGTTTTGAAACCGTTCAGCCTACTTATCAATTTATCAAAGCATTGGTAAATAATGTACCTGACTTAAACATTAGCGCAGATAATATGATGGTAATCAGTCCTGATGAAGGTGGAATGAATAGAGCAATTTACTTTGCAAATGTATTAGGTGTAGATCTTGGTATGTTTTATAAGCGCCGTGATTATACAACAATTGTTAATGGTAGAAACCCTATCGTTGCACATGAATTCTTAGGTTCAGATATTGAGGGCAAAGACATGCTAATCATTGATGATATGATATCCTCTGGCGAAAGCATGATTGATGTTGCCAAAGAATTAAAGAGAAGAAAAGCTGGAAGAATCTTTATTGCGTCAACTTTTGGTTTATTTACCGATGGACTTGCAAAGTTTGATGAAGCTTATGAACAAGGCTTAATCGACAGAGTACTTACTACGAACTTAGTTTACCAAACAGAAGAATTATTAGCGAAACCTTATTATATTAATGTTGATATGAGTAAATATATTGCATTATTAATTGATACCCTAAATCACGATTCTTCTATTAGTAAATTATTAAATCCTACAGAACGTATCCAAAGCATTTTAAGTAAGGTAAAAAAATAATTACTTCTATGTATTGAAAATGTATTGATTTCGTATTATTTCTTGCTATATATAAATCAAAGCACCGTTAAGTGAATTCATTAGTCCACTAAACGGTGCTTTGTTGTCTATGGGTATGTGATATTAGCAATTTATGTTAACTAATAGATCAAGGTATATTCTCTTCTATATCAGTAACAATCTCATCCTCCCCTGTATGATCACCACCACCTGTCTCTCCCTCCGTTGGTACCAAAGGATCAGTTTCTGTTGGCGTAATGGTAGCTGTTGGCTCTAAAACATCTGTAGGGGCTATATCCACTTCTCCTGGATCCTCTCCTGTATTTCCTCCAGTATCACCTTCTATATCATCCCCTCCTTCTCCACCAGGATTCCAAATATCATCTGGTTCTAAGACCTCTGTAGGCGTTTTAGTAGGTTCCTCTGTAATTTCTGGAGTAGGGCTAGGTGTTGGTGTTGGCTCAGGTCTGGTATCTTCATAGGACTCAAAGGAAACTTGTGGCAAATCCTTATGGATTTCATTCATATACCTTTTCCATATGGCACCTGGATAAGTGCCTCCTGATAGTCCTGATACAGACTTTGGTATATCATAGCCCACCCATACTCCTGTGGTATAATATGGTGTATATCCTACAAACCAACCATCCTTTTTATCATTGGTAGTACCAGTCTTACCAGCACTCACCATATTATCAAGAACAAGCCCCTTTCCTGTTCCATTCTTGATTACCCCTGTTAATACATCTGTCATCATCCTTGCAGCATTCACTTCATAAATACGCTTTCTAGGAATCAAATCATCAACAATGACATCTCCAGAGGAATCTTTAATTTTTACAATACAAGTAGGCTCACGGTATACCCCATCGTTGGCAAGCGTTGCAAAGGCAGCTGTCATTTCAAGAGGACTGGCACCAGTTGTAAGACCTCCAAGTGAGGAAGCCGGATAGTAATCATTTTTATCTATCTTTAGAAAGTTCATATTTAGAAGATAAGATAAACCAACTTTAGGGGTTAGCTCTTGAAACAATTTCCAGGCAATTACGTTCTTAGATTGTTCCACTGCACTTCTTATGGTTATTTCACCCGCATACTTATCATTTGCATTGGAGGGTCCTCCCTCAAATTTCTCATCAAGTACCATATTGTCAGGATAATAACCAGCTTCAAAAGCTGGTGTATATACAATCAAAGGTTTGATTGCACTACCAGGCTGTCGAAAACTCTGATAAGCTCTATTTAGAGTATATCCTAGGGATTCCTGGTATCTTCCACCTACAATTGCTACCACTCTTCCTGTTTCATTGTCTATAGAAACTGCCGCTCCCTGAAAGGCATATACACCTTCGTCATTCTTATCCCCATACTCCTTTAAGGTATCATCAACTGCTTCCTGTAATAACTCTTGTTTAGACATATCAATGGAGGTATAAATTCTATAGCCTTTATGATATAAGGAGTTCTGGCATTGATTATAGAGTTCTGTATAAGCCTCCTCATAACTTTTCTTATCTTCTGCACTATCAAAGGTATTACGAAATTCAAATCCTTCCTCCGCCATAAGAGCTCTCGTTGCACAATAAAAAACATAGGTCTGTACGTAATTACTTGAAGTAATTTTTCTTTTCTTTACTGTAATCTCTTCTTGAATGGCTTTATTATACTCTTCTTTACCAATCTTACCATCCTCATACATCTGGGTCAGTATTCTATCTCTTCTTTTTAGGGTGTTTTCTGGATAGTCAAATGGGTCATAAATGGTTGGATTATTTGGTATGGCACATAGGTAAGCAATCTGGGACAAGCTTAGCTTATTCACATCCTTATTAAAATATCCTTTACTAGCAGCTTGTATGCCATAGAATCCATTTGCAAAATATATATTATTAAGATAAAACTCCATAATCTGGCTTTTGGAATATTTTTTCTCAAGCTCTAAGGCAATAAATATTTCATTTAACTTTCTTTCATAAGTAACCGTGTGAGTTAAAAAAATGTTTCTCGATAACTGTTGGGTTATGGTACTGGCTCCCTGGGTTATTTCACCCTTATTTTTAATAAGTGCTAAGACAGACCTTATATTTGCTTGGATATCTATGCCTGGATGACTCATAAACTTCTTATCTTCAATAGCGATCATAGCCTCCACAGCATATTCTGGAATACGATCAAATTCCAGATAATATACATCTTTCTCCCCTTTTAATACAGATATCAGTTTCTTATTTTTATCATATACCAAACTTGTCTCAGATTGTCTAAAGGTATCTAAGGTAGATTCCACCACTAATTTCTTAGCATTTTTTTGAGCATTAATAAATCCTTCTCCATATTTTAGGTAAAAGTATCCACATCCTAGAAGGACTGCGATAGAAAAGACAAGACTTAGTAAAAGAAAAATATAACGCACATTTTTACTATGTCTTTTTTGTTTCTTACGTTTCTTTTTGTGACTGGTATTCTTCCCATCGCCTCTCTTATTTGTAGAATCCCTTCTACTTGTTGCGGTTGTACCTGTGGTACTTGTTCTTCCTGTAGTACTTGTTCTTCCTGTGGTACTTGTTCTTCTGGTTGTACTACTACTATTTATTCCACCAGTATCCTGGCGATTTTTATTTTGATCCATATATGCCTCAATTTCTAAATTCGTTATAGCAGAATTATTGCCTAATCTAATTATTACCTAAGTCAATATAGTTATAACTTAATTGATTGCGATCTAATATTTCTTTTTCTCTTTTATGGCAGGTAAATATGAGTACCTGATGCTTTTTTTTGCTTAAATATTTTAAAATAGACTGGGTTCTTTCATCGTCATATAGAGCAAAACTATCATCAAATAATAAGGGCATTACATTTTCACCATATATTAGATTGGCAACACCTACTCTAATTGCAAAATATAACTGATCCATGGTACCTACACTAAGCTTATCTAAGCTAACATACCTATCTTTTGTATGTACCTTAATGTTCATTTTTTCATCCACCTTAATATCTGTATATTTACCCCCCGTACTTTCTATGGTTAGATCAGATACTATCTTATTTAATTTTCTACCAAAAGTATCATGTATATCAATTGCCAGCGAATTTATGGTATTGGTAGCTAGTTGGATGGCCTCAAGCTCTTGTCGTATCTCTATTTCTTTACCTTCTAACTCCTTTAAAGTCTCTTGATTTTTAAGCAAATCATCTTCATATCCCTCTAACAGGTTAAGTTCCCATTTGATCTTTTCTTTTTTCAGTGTAAACTCTTCCTGTTCTCTTATCTTTAATGCCTGATCTGCTTTTAATAAGCCCTTTTCCGATTGTACAATTTCTCTAAGCTGTATAAGATATTCTCTAGATAAACTCTTAATCCCTATATTAGATGCTAAGTCCATTTTGTGAAAGGGCTCTATATACAACTCTATTTCCTCTTTTAATACTTGCATTCCATATGTAAGCTTCTTTATATTTTCTTCCTGCTCACCTATTAGTTGGTCACTATGAGACTTCCTAAGCTCTGCCTTTAATAAATCCTCGTATTTTTTTCTAAAATCAGCCTCATTCGGTACCTGAAAACGTAACAAAATCTCCAGATTTCTTTCAATTACTACTTTCAATTTGTTATCCAATTCATCTAGTGCGTTCTGAAAATATATATTTTCTTTTCCTTTATTTCTATGGGTTATAATTGATGCAATTATACCTCCTGCAAAAACCATACCTCCAACTAAGGCCCCAGCAAAAACCCCATACACACTTCCTATAGCATCTAATTGTTTATTACCCATTACACAAAAAACTAAGATTAGAATCCCAAGAAACATAGCTCCAAACTGAACCTTTTGTTTACTGGTTGCAGACCTTTCATCCTCGCCTTTTTTCAGTAAAAGCGTAGTTTTATCTGTCTCTAGCTTGCCTATGTAGAGCTTATTCTGTTCCAGCTCCTGCAGGTTTCTCTCCATTCCTTTACTATCTTCTAATAGCACTGCTTTCTTTTCTTGAATCAGGAGATTTAATCTGTCCTCATGCTGTACTTTCTGCCTTTGATAGCCTTCGTAAGTATTATATTTTTCTTCGTATACAGGTAACATATTTAAATAAGTTTCATATTCTTCCTCTGTCTTAAACCCTTTGGAATAGAATATCAACTTACTTTTTTCTAACTGTTCTACAAACTGCTTTTCTCTAATCTCTAGTTCATGTAACTTAGCTGTTAATTCATCCATTCTTACTTCTTTTTTCAGGTCCTCTAAAATGGCTTCCTGTAGTTCTTTTATATTTTCAGCAGGTAATAAAGCCTCTAACTCCTTTCTCTTAGTCGTTAGAAACCCTAGAGCCTTTACTACATCTACTTCGTTACTTCTAGAAAGAGATAAGTTAGTAATATAATTTCTTACTTCGTCAGAAAGCTCATCTCCCGTTCTTGCCTTTCGTTGTTCCACACTTATGGTATTACGAAACCCTGATTCTGTTAATCCTTCTAATAATTCCGATAAGACATTATAATTATCCTTGTCTGCATATCCTTTGGCACTATTCGCTTGATGATAGTAATCCTTTATCTCTCTTCCAGTTTCCAAATCTATGATAGAGGTTTCTTTGTTGTTTTTATCAAAGCTTCTATAGATTCGAATTGTCTTATCTCCTACAAACAAGTCCATACTGCCACTATAGGCTCCCGGTGTATCCCATGGTTGGTACTTTCCATAAATATCATCTTTTGAGGCCCTGCCTCTAGATTTCTCTATGCCAAATAGCATCCCTCTGATAAATGTATGTATGGTGGACTTACCCGCTTCATTCTCTCCATAAATAAGATTTATACCATCCTTTAAGGAGATACTCTGATTATTAAATTTACCAAAGTGATTTAATTTTAGTTCTAAAAATCTCACAGTATTACTCTCCTTATTTATAGTTTTTAGCGTTTAACAAAGCTTCCATTCCATAATATAGCGCTTTATCGATGACACGTTGATCTCCTTCATGGGATAAAATCTTTTTGATATACAACCCAATTATGTTATCTTCATTCATTTTTTTAAGATGAGAAAAATCATAATCTGGTCTTGTATCATCAATAACCTCTACGATATTCCCCAACAAATAGAAAGAATTTAAATCAAAAGTTATGTCTTTGTCCCTATTTCCCGTTAGTGCAAAAACATAGATATGCTCTGGCCCCCATTTTGTAATTTCTTCTATTATACGGTCCTTAATGGTTCCATTGGTTGTGGCTCCATCTGCTACTATATCTATTTTTATGTACTTTCTTTTTGCACTTGGGATAAAGGTTAGAGATATCTCTAAAGTTTCTTTTTTCTCAAGTTCTCCAAGTATATATCCTCTCTCACCAACTTCGTTTTTATCAAGGGGTTCTAAAGAACCAGAATAGGCAATTTTCTCAGAAAGGAACTGTGGTTTATGAATATGTCCAAGGGCTATATAGTCAAATCCCAAAGCTTCAAGAAGCTTCTTATCTAATGGCACCTGCTTTGGTGTTCCTCCATGACCTAATAAGATATTAATTCTCTCTTCACATCCAGGTCTTACCTTGTGCAATTTAGATTCTGTTATTTCTCTTGTATGATAACTAAAACCATATACTTCCGTATTGATTTCTTCTAGATAAATACTATCTATATCTTCCTCTATCAAAAGGTGTACTTTAGAATCCCAATCGAAACCCCTATAATTTGTTCTAGGGGTTACAAAGTCGTGATTACCCATTATAAGGACTACCTGCGTCTTTAATAGCTTGGTAAACTGATAATTAACTTCTTTCAATTCTCTCATTAAGGGCTGTTTATGAAATAAATCACCAGCAATTAATAACAGGTCTACTTCTTCTTCATTGCACTTATTGATCACCTCAGAAAAGCTCTCCATAATTTCCTTACTACGTTCTTCACTCCAAGGAAATAATGCATCTGGCTTTGCTCCAATATGTACATCTGCTATATGTATAAATTTCAATGATTCCACCTCCCTTGTGGCTATTTTTTACTGTATTTTATTTAATATACCACATTTTTAGCATTCCTTCTATTAGAAAGAACAAAGAAAAGTATGAATTATTTCTTAATATCTTAATAACTTCGGCTACAAAACAAACCTGTATCCCTTCCTAGTCCATATAAATCCCTAGAAATTAAGATACAGGTTATATAAAGAATTATAACTTCTGCATTTATTTTGTTCTACCTGTTTCAAGGGCATTAATCGTTGCTGATCCAATGGTCCAACCTGAATCAGACCCATCTGAATTCCAGCTAAGTTTTTCCCAATAGATGAGCACTGAAATTCTAGTTTTATTACCATATATTCCATCTACAGAAAGCGGACAAAAGCTTTCATTTTTCATGACAGTATTTAATTTTGTCTGCATCCATGCAATATCTTCCTTAGAAGAGTCTCTAGATATTTTACCTTCTGGTGTATCTTTTATATAGGCTACACCAAAATAATTGCAGACAGCTTTACAAGTTGCTTCCGCATCTAATCTTTGATAAACTGGGTCAAGCATAGTATAGGCTTCCTCTAGATTATCCATAAATCCAGATTCCGTTAAAATAGCTGGCATATTGGTGTGTCGTAACACTGCTATATTTATGCCAGACTGCTCCATATCTGTCTTTACCCCTCTATTTTTGCGACCATATGCATTCACCAATTCTGTTTGGACTAGATTGGCTAACTTCCATGACTTACTACTTGCATATTGGGATACCAAGGTCTCAATTCCATTGGCACTATTCCATGTACCCAAACTTGCATTATAGTGCTTTGATATAAAAATATCTGCTTTTGCATTATTTGCTTTTGTATACCTATCTTTTAAAGACACATCATTGGTTCCTGGACTTACATTAATTGTATCAAATCCATTTCTTTTTAATGCCTTTATCAGATAATCTCCTGCAGGTTTGTTAAATTCTTTTTCGTGTATTATTTCACCTTTCTTTTTTCCAAACCAGTCTTCTGGTATGGGAGGAGTACGTTTTCCAGCTGTCTCCATTCCGTGTCCACTATCAATTGCCACTAACATACGTTGCCTTCCTCCAGTTCATTTTAACCAATGCATTAAATATTACCTATTTATTATACTCATCTTACTTAGCTTTTGACCCTAAATACGCCCTAACAGTACATCGCTAAAACACCTCCCCTCCTTCAACCAAATGATATAAATAGTTTTTGTAACAGTTCAGCCTCAATGTCATGAGTTAATGAGTCCTAATATACATGAATATAATAGTAGGACGAAGAAATCAGGGGAGCTTTTATTAAAGGATATCTGAATTTAAGTACAAGAACTAAAAAGGGTATTTTAGGGCATAACTTTAAGACGGATTGGCATCTGCCTAAAAAAAGAGTATACTATCAATGAGCAACTCTAATATCACTGGCATTAAGATAATCATGGAATACATTCAAGAAAACTACAGAAAAAAATTATACATTAATGAATTGGCTACTCAAGTTAATATGAGTGTTGATAATTACTATAAATTCTTTCGTAAAGCAACAGGAAGAACCCCGACAGAATATATTAATTTGTATTAAATTCATAAAGCTAAACAGCTAATAAAAAAAGGAGATCTGTATATCACTGATATTTGCTTTCAAACCAGCTTTAAAAATATTAGCTATTTTATAAAAACCTTCACAATTGATAACCAAATTGTTTTCAGATTAAAGGAGTGTATTACTCGCCACTCCTTTAATAGATTTATAACAAGTAAGGGCACGATCCACTGAAATATGATCCTGCCCATAAATATCAATTAAATTTATATATCAGTTTCTTGCGTTGACACAGACTATAAACAGTTATCTTGTCAAAAGTGATAATAGGCTACAGTTCAACTTTATAAATAAGGAATATTTCCTTGTTTTCTATATGTTACCGGCGTCATTCCAAAATATTCTTTAAACGCCTTATAAAAGTAACTTATATCAGTATATCCAACACTCAGCATAATCTCTTCCACACTACATTGTGAATCTTTCAGCATTTGAGCTGCTTGCTTCATTCGTACTTCTTTTAATAAATGCATGAATGAATAGCCCGTTTCCTGTTTGATATAACGGCATAAATAACTTTTACTTTTATGGAAATGTTCTGCTAAGGAAGTTAAGTTTATGTTATTGTAATTTGCATGGATATATTGAATAATCACAGGTAATTGTTCTCGGTTCAAGCGTGTTTCTTGTATCGATTCCATCTCTTTAGGATAATACCTGAGTGCATATGCTAGAAATACCATCGCATAACTTACCAATAGAAAATTACTTTTTATTGTATGATTCTCATGTTCTTCCCACATATCAAGTACAAATTTATCTAGCGTAATATCAGAATTGCATCGAAACCATACCACACTACTTTCCCCACGTTCATATAGTACCTTCCAGAAAAATTTAGCCAATTCCTCCGACTCTAATAATAAAGAAGAAAATGCATTTTCAAATGTGCTGGAACGTATAAGTATATTAATAACTATATCCTCATCATGTCCAGCAAAAACGGTTTGTTCAACATTCGGTGGCACTATCATAAAGTTACCTGTTTTGAGTACTTGCTCCCCACCTCCCTTGGTATAGAATATACATTCACCTGATAGAACATATACAATCTTAATAAACTTTAAATGATGTAAAAAAGGAGGGCAATACCTGGCATTTACTATCAAACAGGCATCCATATCCTCTCTATAGAACCAGTTATTTTCTAGAAACTCTTCTTCCATGGGAGTAGGTGCAATATTAGGCATTATTGTTTTTGTTTGATTTTCATTACTGTAAATATCAACGAATTCCTTCCAGTTATGAAATTGCTGCTTGTCCATATGAAAGTCATAGATAGTAGGTTCATCTAAATATAACTTTTTATACAATTTTTCTTCCTCACTCAAAGGAATAAAACGTTGTTTTCTTACCTGATTATTTAGGATTACCTGTTTACTCATATTAATCACCTACCAACTCCAATAATGCAACTGTATTAATTATTTGTAATTATAACATAGCAAAACCCATATGAAAACAATTATGTAGTCAAAAATCGCTTTGACAAGCTCAATTTTTTCTTTTATCCTTTCACAGAACCAACAACAATTCCCTTAACAAAGTGCTTTTGTACGAATGGGTATACTAAAAAAATCGGCAACATACCCATGAAAATTTGGGCTGATTTTACAGTTCTATCGGATATATTCATCAGTGCCTGTAAATCACCAGCTCCAATCAATGTCATGTCTCTTCTTACTACAACCGTTTGTAAGTAAGAAGCCAATGGATAGCTGTTCGAAAAGTTAGAGAATAAGAGGCCATCAAACCAACTGTTCCAGTGCATAACAAAAGTAAATAAAGATAAGGTAGCTATGGATGGCTTAGCGCAGGGCATATAGATTCGAAAGCATGTCTGCCATTGTGTTGCACCATCTATAACTGCTGCTTCTTCCAGTTCCTTAGGAATTCCTCGAAAGAAATTCAACATAAGTACAACATTATATACCGATACAGCAACTGGAAGTACTAAAGCCCAGATACTGTCCATCATATTCAAGTTCTGAATCAGCATATAACCAGGAATCAAACCACCAGAAAACAACATTGTAAAGAAAAAGAACCAGACATAAACCGTTCTCATCCGAAATTGACTGGTCTCTTTTGATAAGGGATACGCAATCATTATTGTTAACAGCATACCGAGGGGAACTCCTATCAACACGCGTTCCAAAGATTTAAAGACAGCATGCCAGAATTCTTTACGTCCAGCAACATATTCGTAGGAATAAGTTGTAAAGCCTATTGGCCACAACTTTACAGTTCCAGCAGCGGCTGCGGTATTACTAGAAAAGGAAACCGCCAGAATATGAATTACTGGTAATAAACACACAGCCGTTAATATCATTAATATCAGATAATTGATTATTTCAAATGTAATTCTTCCAGTCGATCTTTTTACCATGTTGTCCCTCCTAAAATACCCTATAATCTGCCAAACGATAGGCCAGAAAATAGGAAACCGAAATAAATACTGTAGAAATAATTGATTTAAACAGTCCGACTGCTGTTGCCGGTCCATATTGTGCATCCAGCACACCCATTCGGTACACAAAAGTATCAATAATATCTCCACTTTCATAAACTCCTGGACTATAGAGATTAAATATCTGATCAAATCCAGCATTAAGTACGTTTCCAAGACTTAAAACCAACATCAATATAACAATCATACGCATTCCTGGTAAAGTAACATGCCATGTCTGCTTCCATCTATTTGCTCCATCAATCTGCGCAGATTCATACAACCCTGTATCAATTCCTAAAATAGCAGCTAGATAGACGATTGCACCATATCCAAAATTCTTCCAAACATCCGACCATATGCTGGTCCAGCGAAAATACCGGTTATCTCCAAGAAAGAAAATTGGATTTAACCCTAAACTTTTTATAGTTTCATTAATTATTCCATTAGCAGAAAGAATATCCACTAAAATTCCACTTAAAATGACCCAAGACATAAAATATGGCAGATAGACTATGGTCTGCACTATCCTGTGAACCTTGCGTGATCGTACTTCATTTAAAAGGAGTGCAAATACGATTGGTATCACCAACCCCAGCGCAATCTTCCAGAATGCAATAATAACAGTATTTCTTAATGCACGGGTAAATCCAGGCAAATGAAATATAAAATTAAAATTTTCAAACCCGATCCACTTTTGATCTCCAAATAGACCTTTACTGGGAATAAAATTTTGAAAAGCCATTGTTAGACCTGCCATGGGAACATAACTAAAGATAAAAACCAGGATAATCCCCGGTAAAATCATAAAATGCAAAGGCAATTCTCGTTTAAACTTACTTAAGGTGTATCTTGGCTTTACATATCCTTTTTCCTTCTTCATAAGACTATCCCTTCCAAAATACTGGTGCGGATTATATCTTTTCCTTCGCACCCGCACCAGTATTTAACCTAACTATTTGGTGCTATACCATTCATTTACTTCTTTTGTGATTTGTTCCCCACCAGCTGCTTTCCAGTCAGCAATAGCTTTGTCATAATCATCAACACTCATCTGACCTGATATGATTTTAATAATCGCTTCATCCAAAATTGATTCAATGGTTGTCATTGATCTAGACATTGAAGACGTTGGAGCGCCATAGAATTCATCATATACCAGGTTTCCAGCTTTCTGATATCCAATCAGAACATCCTGGGATCCGCCTTGATTAAATTCAACATTCCATCCCCATAAACTTCTATCTCCATCCACAAATGCTTTACAGAAATTGTACATATTTGTTTCTTCACCATTCATGTCGTCGGTATTTCCGTCTTCCATAGCCTTTATTACTTTTTCTGTTGTAATCTGGTTTTTATTCGGTGTATTAATCGTTACCGGTGATAATCGCCACAGACCTTCCATATCTCCACCTGGATTAATGTACTCAGCATAGTCTTCCTTGCTGTCCCCAAAACTCTTTTCACAATAAAGATTCATCATTTCAATAAATTTCTCGGGATTTTTGCAATTAGCACTAACCACATACCAACTGGTAGTTGCAAGACTAATTCCTGGGCTAACGGTATCCCCAGCCTTACTTGGAACAATGGAATAAGGTTTCCAATCAGCATTAGGATCTGCAGTTACACTATCCTGTAATGGCCATAGACCATATGCATGCCATGCATATACAACTCCGCACTTACTATTTACCAGCCTTTCATTTGCTGCTGTATCATCTTTTACATAGAATTCCTTATCTATTAACCCTTTAGAATACCAATCTGCTAATTTAGTCAAAGGTTCTTTCATTGTCTCCATAGACTTTCCATATTGTAGCGTTCCATCAGCTGTCTTGGTCCATGCTCCTGGATAAACTCCATACGCATTAAAAAACCCGGGTAAATTTGCTGTATTTCCAACCCTCATACCAATTGCGCCATCACCTGCAATCTTTTGAAATGCTGTCATTACTGCTTCCAGATCATCAATACTTTCTGGTGCTTTAAGCCCGGATTGATCTAGCCAGTCTTGCCTTAGCCACAGCATATCAGCCCTTTCCAAGTCACAATCCACAAAAGGAAAGCCATATTGTACGCCATCAAATGTAGCAGCTTCTATACTCTTTGTACCTGCGTCTGCTATTAATTTTTTTAGTCTGTCACTAGCATATTTTTCGAAGTAAGGTGCAATATCAATAATCAAACCTGCTTCTGCCATCTGCTTCATTGTGGTCTTATCTACTTGGCATACATCAGGAATATCACCTGATGCAATAGCTCCATTTAATTTCTGTGTTCCCTGCTCAGCTGTTGTTGCAACCCACTTATACACGACATCAACGCCGAGTTCGTCCTTATACAGTTTGTTCCATCTGTTATCTTCCCAGTTTTCATTTACTTGGGCAAAAATGTTAGATTCAACGGATGCATCGGTAGTACGCGCAAATGACATCGATACCTGAGCATTTTCCACACTTTCTTCTGGGATACTATTATCACCGACGTTACTGCTTTCTTTTGTTTTCGTGCTACATCCAGCCATAAGGCCTGTAATTAAGATAACAGTCATTAATACAGAGATACATTTTTTCACTAGCTTACTTTTCATAAAAACTTATCCTCCATTCCAATAAGATATTCTCTCGAAATCTCTAAGCCAGTAAAATCAAGGCTTTCAGATTCCTTTTTTATTAAAATCCCCCACTTTTTTATCAAAAACGCTTGACAACTTCATCGAAAAATGTGCGCTTCACGCCGTTATTTATAAGATGTTTTCGATTGGAGGCGATTTTTCATGTTACCTGTTAACTCCGGCGGTCATTCCGCCTATCAAAACTTTGTTGTTACTAATCTTCGTAAATATTATCCTAATACTGATAAGATTGTTCGGTCTACTTGGGATATCATTGACCGCTTTTGGAATCTTGATTTATCCTACACAGATGAATTCTCTAGGAGCAAGTACTCTGTTTTTGGTCCTAAACCCAGAAATCCTTCCTATATGCAAAGGTCTATTCTCTTATCTCTTGATTTTAAAGTAACTTCCTTTACTGACTGGGCTGCGCAGTTAAAAATTAATCCTCTTTATGCAATTCTTAGTGGCTTTGAATTCGGTGAAACGCCTGGTGTTGGAACTTTTTATAACTTTATAAACAGGCTTTGGAATTTTGTCGATAATAACTTTTCCCCTCATGAACATCCTTTGAAATCTAAGGTCAAGAAGCCTAAAACGAAAGGCACTAAAGTGGATTCTATTGAAAAAGTTACCGTTGCACAGCTTCTTCCAGAGCTTGAAAATACACTTTTTAATATCAATGACCAACCATATGGTTCTCTCTTTCAGCTATATAAAACCGAGTTCCTTGATCTTTCTATTAAGAAAGGTCTTATTAATTCTGCATTCCTTGCATTAGCTGGTGATGGTACTCCTATTGTTACTTCACATCGAGAACGAAAGCACTGTATTTGCGATTGCGAATCGAAAGGTATCTCCGACATGTGACCGATATTTTTCACAACCTAACTGCAACGTTGGTTGGGATTCTTCCAGAGACCATTATTATCATGGCTATGATTTATACATGCTTGTTGCGTCTGACTCCGAAAGTGATCTACCTATATTTCCTCATTTATCATGTGCTTCAAAGCATGATTCTCATGGCTTTCTTCATGCATTTTTCAGAACGAAGAGTTTTATTCCAGAGTTTAAAGTCACAAAATTGCTACACGATTCTGCTCATGATGCTATGCCCTATTATGAATACTGCAAGCGAGAAGGAACCACTCCGTTTATTGATTTAAATGGAAAAGGCGGAATCAAACTGCCTTACAAAAACGACTTTACCATAGGTAAAGATGGAGTTCCTGTATGCAGAGAAGGTCTTCGTATGCATCATGAGGGAGTAGAACCTAAGAAATATCGTATTAAATTCAGGTGCCCACTTGCTAATAGAAAAACCGGATGTTCCTGCAAGAATCCATGCTCTGAATCCAAGTTGGAAGAACGGTGCATCTAGCAATGAAAGACAATCCG
>JBKEAO010000096.1:0-7080 GCA_047972335.1 Anaerocolumna sp.
TGATTTTGCACTTATTAGGTATCTTGTCTGACCAAGGTAATATTTCGCTTATCTCTAATTCTTTATTTATCTGCATTTGTTCAAAAATGTATTCTAGATAATAGAGCGGCTTTAGGTTGTTAGCAATAGCAGTTTGTATAATGCCATATATAGTTGCAGAAGCTCCTGCACCATTTGGTGTATTACTAAACAAGAAATTTTTTCTTCCAATTACGAACATCTTTATAGATTGCTCTGCTAAATTATTAGAAAGTTGAATTCTACTATCTAGCAAGAAGCTAGATAAATACTCTTTTTGGTTTATGGCATAGGTAATTGCCTTACCAAGTAGGCTTTGAGGTAAAGTTTTTAAGGATATTTTATCTATCCATTTATAAAAGGCCTCTAATACAGGCTTAGATTCTGTTTCTCTGAGAACGCTACGTTCTTCTAAGCTTAGTTTAGATTCATCCGCTTTTGCTTCTAGAGCAAACAATTTCCGGATATAAGATTCCCCTTGTTTTGCATGTTCGTTATCTGGGTTAATTTTGCTTGCTTCGTGAAATTTTCTCTTTGCATGTACTAGACAACCACATAGAGTTTTATCTATAAACTTTTTATAGCCACTAAATCCATCGCAGTGAAGGTAACTTCCTTGCCAGCCTTTTAGAAATTTTACTGCATAATCACCACTTCGACCAACCTGATAATCATATAGTATGACAGGTCTCGTTGCATCCTTAGAGGTTCTATATAACCACATGTAGGATTTTGCACTAGTTTCTCTTCCTGGCTCATGTAAAACTTCTAATGTTGTTTCATCTGCATGAAGTAATTCATTGGATAGTAATTCTTTCTTTAATGCTCGTTCTAGCGGCTTTAATAAAGAACCAGCTTTTAGAATCCAGTTGGATAAATTTTGCCTTGTTAGATTTACTCCCAATCGCATCCATTCCTGCTCCTGTCTATAAAGGGGCATAGCATTGGCATATTTCTGATTTAAGATATACGCTAGGACACTAGGAGATACTAAACTTTTTGGAACTAGTGCGTTGGGACTTGCTGCTGATTTAATAAAACCTGATTCTCCATTCTTATCACAATTTCTACAGCTATACACATAAGTCACATGTTCTATAATACTAATCTGTGCTGGAACTATTTTCAATTCCTTGCGAACTTCCTTTTTCATATCTGTTAAGACTTCCCCACAAATATCACAGATTTTTTCACAATTCTCTAAGGTGTATTCTATGGTTTCTACTGGTAAGTTAGAAAAAGAAGCTCCACGTTTTGCCTTTTTTCTTTTATGAGCTGGAATAAGAGTTTCTTCCGTTGGTTCTACAGAAAGAGGTTCTCGCAAAGTTTCTGCTTCATTAAAAAGGTCAAAAAGAGTAAGCTGATTTTCATCGCATTTCTCTGATGATTTACCAAACTTTTCTTTTTGACGAAGTTTAAGCTGCTCTATGTACCAAGAATTTAATTTTTCTAAAGATGCTATTTTCTCATTTTTAAATGATATGGTTTTATTATTTTCTTTAATTTTAGATTTTAAAGCTTCGTTTTCAGCTTGTAATTGTTCTAGTAAATTCACTTTAAAATCCTCCTGTTTTTCTTCTTAAATCTACAATTATTATATCATAGATATGCCAAAAATACAGTAAAATCAGGAAATTTTCCATACTTCTTTTCGCTTTATTTTTTGCTTGATACCAGGTGCTTTTATAAGATTTATTAAATCTTCATAACAAAGATTCATCTTATTTTCATCCTCTATTATATCAGGCCAATCAAAGCATCCCTTTTCTAGACGCTTAAAGTGAAGCCAAAAGCCATTATCTTCCCAAACAAGTAATTTCATGCGATTTCTAGATTGGTTACAAAAAACAAATATCATTTTTTCTCTAGGATCTAGTTCGAATTTAAACTGTACAATATCACAGAGTCCATTGATACTTTTTCTCATATCTGTTTTTCCACAGGATAAGAAAATGCGGTACTCCTTATAATCAAACATCAAAAGAAGTCACCACCTTTAATACATTTGTAAGAAGTACCAGATCTGCATTAGCATCTATACCTATCTTAAAGCCATGATATTCAAGAAATAAGATAGAACTTTCTTTTGGCATTGGAGTAGCACTGCCCTTTGCTTGAACTCGTTTAGAAGTTGGTGCAATTATCTCAATAAATTCGCTAGGTTTTAAATCTGATTTATATTTTTTTACCCAACCATAAAAGGTAGAATGTGGCAGACTCATAATTTTGCACCACCGATTCATAGAATCTCCGCTAGCAATAAATGTTTGAACAAAATTTCTTTTTTCATTATCTGTGTACTTTCGATCCAACTTCATTAATATAAAACCTCCCTTGCTATTTTGGAGTTATTATATCTAATGAGTGCTCGAATTGTAAGGCGTGATTGAGTTGACGCTTACGGTCAAAACAATTACCACAAGAGTGTAGATTACAAGATACCAAGAAAAAACAGTCCCAGAAAGTATGATGTATCAATCATACAGTCTTGGGACTGTTTTTGCACTACGTCTTCTTTTGAACCGCTTACTCCTAAACAAAAAATTTACTCTCTCCTCCGGATTATAAATTAAAAATGCTTTTCGCATAATCTTTTGTACTAACAAATAATTATTTAAGTATATAGGCATGAACAGAACTGGATAATAACCATGCCCCATCGTTACATTTAAATACTCTGATTGAAATGCAATTATGATATATCTCATCACAATATCCGGTGGGTTATCGACCAATACATTTCTATAGAACTGATTGGATATCCACTTTTTATTACCCTTTATTTTCATACAGTACTTTTCTTTCAGCAAATCAATATATGTCCTAGAAAGAATTGCTATGGTCTCCCCATTTATAACATACTTACTATTTCCATCTTTAAATGAGAAAAAACTTTCACCACAATCTATATATATTTCCTTATCAAATTCCACAATATTATGAATAAAGCTAGCTATTTCCGAAATTTTTTGCCCTGCGTGTAAAAGACAATTACGTCTTTCCTTTTCAAAAAGGCATCTATTTCGTTTTCTACAAGATGTATATTTCTCCAGTGTTATTTGCAGAGATAAAGCAATACCTTTACTGTAAATTTGCTGAAATCATGTGAAATCTGCATTGCTCCATCATAGTTTTTCAAGGCTGCTTCAACGCTCTTTAAACCTAATCCATGATTTTCCTTGTCGGTTTTACAAGAAATAAAGTGGCCATCTACCTTTTTCAATTTCCCATCATAGGAATTATTAATTTCAATTATCAGACGCCCTTTTGTATACTTTAATTTTATATCAATCCATCGGTCATCAATATTTGCAACTGCTTCTATTGCATTATCAAGAAGATTTCCGAGAATAACAGCTATATCAAATGTTTTCAGAGATAACTCCTCTGGGATCAGAATATCGGTGGAGACTAAGATATTTAGGTTTTTAGATGAATTCAATTTGAAGTTAATAATACTGTCTATAGTATTGTTTCCACTGTTTACATACTCTTGATTCACGCCATAGAAAGAAGTCAGCTCTGAAAGCTGCTTTAATAGTTCCTCGGATTGCCCAGATTGTGCTAATCCATATAATGGCGAGAGTTTGTTTTTTAGATCATGCCGCAACATCCGTATGCTCTCAAGAGACTTTTTCATTATCTGAACTTGATGCTCATAAAAACGGCTTTGCTCTTGTGCTAATCTTTGCTCCATTTGCTTGACAAGCAAAGAAGAAATCTCATCATACAGAAAAAAGGTCAGAATATTGATTGCCAAAGCACATCCCATACAAATCAATAGCATAGTGTGCGAAACACTTGAAGAACTAAAAATAGAAAAAAGCAAAAAAACCGTTCCTGAGGGTACAGCCAGCAAACTTAACCAATACACATTAGGCATAGGAACTTCATACTTTACATTTTTGAAGCCTTGAACCAATAGAACTAAGGCAAGGGATGCAATTCGAATCATAATGATGCCAAATTCTGATTCATAGGGAAACGGCTTCATAAGATTTAATTTGAGATAGCTTGTCAAAAAAGCAAATAATGTCTCGACAATCATGAGGGTGAAATAGATGACAGCTACCGTAAGTATAGATTTCTTCAAATTTCCATCATGCATCAGTGTTAAAAGAAATAAAAGCAACAGATTCGCTACCATAACAATGATCGGGACCTCTAAGAAAATATGGGTTGCCGTAATGACAAGAAAATACCCTATGTATGCCATGAGTTCAATCGATTGATTAACTTTTTTATGCGAATAAAAGATTTGCATATATTTGTATAGAACATACACCATAAACAAATTACCTAATATATAAATCACACAATAGCTTTCCAAATTTGCATCCTCCTGTTAAATCTCATTTATTTGCAAGTTGCGGAACTCTTGCCGTTTTGTTCGGCCAATGGGTAGTGTTACATCGATAGACATAACTACCTCCGAATACCGCAATATAGCCACATGATTATAGTTAATCAAAAAAGATCGGTGGATGCGTAAAAATTGATACCCCGCAACCTTTAGTTCAATATCCTCTAATTTCCCATAAAATAAATCTTCGCAACTTGTCGTTACAATTTTTATTTCCCTGTTTTGGCTCTCAAAATAAATAATGTCGTTAATAGGGATTTTATAAATATCATGTAATTTTTGATATTGAAAAGATTCATTGATCTTTTCTGCTCGTTCCATCGCTAATTTCAAATCATCTATAACAGTTGATGCCCGAATGGGCTTTGGTATAAAATGTAGTGGCTGAACATCAAAGAGCTGGCGATCATAGCCGTCTTTACCTGATATATACACAATTTCTGTGGCATAATCTTTCATTACTTTCCTAATTTGGAATCCAACCTCTACACCATTTATTTCTCCCATTTCTATATCTAAGTAAACTAAATCATAAGAGTTCCCCTGTGTCAAATATGAAAGTAGACTTTCTCCTGAAAAAAACACATCTATTTCGAATTTCAAGCAATTTTTATTTGCATAATCCAAAAGAATGTTCTCGATTTGGTTACATATTTTTTTATCGTCATCGCAAATTGCTATATTCATTTTTCCATCCTCCTTGATACATAGTACATATCAAATTATACACTATTATACCTTAAATTCATCATCATAGTCAGATAATGTAATGAAAGGTATATCTCAATGTAATTAACAGTATAATTGCCGTTTACTACATCTGCATGTACATTTCGTTACATCGTTCTGTTAGAAGCGGAAATTTTTGTTAGAATGTGGACAAACAAATAGCTTGAAAAGGATGCTACTTTAAATGAATCCACTATAAAATGTGGCTATGAAAAGGGGGAATTTATTATGAAGCAACTATTAATTAAAATTGGGACAGCTCTGGCAAGCCTGGCATTGATGGTTACGACAGTAAATGTAAATACCACATGTATGCTTTTCGTACATCAACCTAAATTGCCTGATAATGCAGGGAAATTACGCAAATTTTAAAGAAATCTTTTTAAGAAAGGGGTGTTCCCAATGGGTTAGTTCAGTGGCAATAATCACTTACTCGCTAAAAAATTAAAATATTAAGGAGGTCTTCACATGAAAAAGATTTTATCAATCTTACTGTCTCTCGCTATGGTCTCTGCATTGTCCGTTTCCGCTTTTGCATCAGACGGCCGAGAAAACGGCATAGAAAAAACCGTAACTTCTAACGGTTACACTTTTGAAATTACAGAACAGGTTGATGCAAGCAACCGCATTATCCAAAGCTATGAAAACAACGAGAATAGTTCTATGTCAAGGTCTGCAAATACAAACATTGACCAAACAAAGGCACTTTTGGTAGCTCTCGGTATGCAAGAGGATAACGTAAATAAGCTTACAACTGAAACACTCAAAGAATTTGCTGAAGGCGAAAGAATTTATGTTGCTTCTGCTTACAGCAAAACCGATGAAAACAACAATGTCACTCCACTTACTGCAGAGACCGCCATTCAAGAAGCAACTGCTCTCAAAGAACAGCAGGACACCATTAAAATGAATATGGCACAAGGAATTTCCCTTTTTGCTGATTATTCTGACTACTTCGAAGATAGTTACATGAGAGTGGATTTTGCCGTCACCTACAAGGGTAATGGAAGTTATTTATACTCCGTTGACGGGGAATGGCTCACAATGCCTTTCTTCCGTGGTTTTGATAGCTTAGGTGCGTGTGCCATGAATGGAACAGTCACCAATACCACCCGTTCTGGAAGATATGACTATGATATAACCTATATTAATAATGGAAAAATTACATATGACTCTGACGGTGCAACAATTACTGACAAAAAGAATGCAGTCAATGGTAACTGGTATGGGTCTGCAGGCGTATTCAATCTACCAAATGATGTTTTCACTGAGTATTCATCTATCATATATGACAACTTTACTGCTCACTATCAGTATCAGGGTCATGTAACCTCACCGAGTGAGCCTCGCTGGTTTAATACTATTGGAACTTACGATCATGCAACAGTTTCTATTGCATTTGACCCCTCTGTATCCATTGATTTGAACGGAGATGTATCTGCTTCCATTGGTTTAAGCCTTATAGGTAGTACAGATAGCCGCACGGTAGAATTTGAAGTTTATTATAGACCTTAAAAATTATAGTCTGATATAGACCAAAAGGAAAAGGGACGGCTCGAGCCGTCCCTTTTCCTACTTTTTGTTTTGATTAAAATAAATCATTAGCCCACCCATTATAGAAATTGCTGAAATCGGTCCTAATGCTATAAATCCATTAAAAAAGTCATTACCTATTGCTGCACATACTATACCTACAATTAGCGTAACAACTACCGTAAAAATTGCTTTTCCCATAAATATTACTCCTTCCTATATTGTCAAGCCCAAAAGTGTTGATTTTTCAGACTTTTCTTTAAATAGTTACCTCTATAAACAGAGCTAAAAGTGTATGACAGTCATTGTATCTTGTACTGAATAGCTAAAAGAAGGTATAGTTTATAAAGCATCCCCTTGGTTTGCTCTATAAAGGCTATAAATCCTCTGTTTAACTATGATGGTGAACCTTCCGTGTCTAAAGGGATCGTGTCCCA
>JBKEAO010000048.1:0-15860 GCA_047972335.1 Anaerocolumna sp.
GAGGCAAAAGAGACCTATTCAAATTATTTACAAGAGACCATACAAAGAGTGAAAAAGGAACAGTTTGATGTACTTGTAATGGACGAAGTGATAGCCACTTATAACCATGAATTTGTAGACCAGAAGGAATTTGTTGATTTCTTAAGTACAAAACCAGAACATCTAGAAGTTATATTAACAGGACGCAATCCTGCCAAGGAGTTACTAGAGTTGGCGGATTATGTATCAAATATACAGAAAGTAAAGCATCCTTATGACCTAGGAATACCTGCAAGGGATGGAATTGAATACTAATAGATAGTTGTATTAACCAAAATGTTTTGGAAAGAGGAATCATATGGTGTTAAAAATAGGAACAAGAAAAAGTAAGCTAGCCTTAGCACAAACAGAGATAGTGAAGAAAAAAATAGAAGCCGCATTTCCAGAGATAGAAATAGAAATTATCCCTATGTCTACCAAAGGGGATGAGATTTTAGACCGGTCTCTTTCTACTTTTGGTGGAAAAGGTGTTTTTACAAAGGAACTTGAAGAGGCACTTCTTCGTGGAGTAATAGATTTGGCTGTACATAGTGCAAAGGATATCCCTATGGAGTTTCCAAAGGGTTTGCATATAGGGGCGATTTTAGAAAGGGCCAATCCTAGGGATGTATTAGTGACAACGACTGGAATTCGTGCGAAAGATTTAAGGCCAGGAAGTATAATTGGAACAAGTAGCTTACGTAGAGAGCTGCAAATGAAAGAGATGAATCCCGCAGTTTCTATCAAGTTGCTTCGGGGTAATGTTCAAACAAGAATAGGAAAATTAGAAGCAGGTCAATATGATGGAATTCTTTTAGCAGCAGCAGGAATTGAACGCTTAGGAATAGAACATACCCCTGGTTTACATTTTGAATATTTAGATATGGAAGAATTTATCCCAGCAGCAGGTCAGGGAATTCTTGCAGTTGAAACCAGAGAGCATGAATTAGAGGATGTGATGAGAGGAATTAGTTCTATTGAAGGGACTATCCTGCTATCTTGTGAAAGAAAATTCTTAAGTGTCCTTGGAGGCGGATGTAATGCGCCTTGTGGTGCGATTAGTAAAATAGAGAAGAATATTCTTCATATGATGGCTATGTATGTTGACAAAGATGGAGAGAGAAGGACTGCTAAGGATTTCATAGAATTAGGGAGTGAGAACAATTTCTTGGATCATGCCAACGGTATGAAAAAGGCAGAAGATCTGGGAGAAAAACTGGCGAATCAAATAAAATGTGGAAAAGTTTATCTTATTGGTGCAGGACCTGGGGATAAAGGTCTCATAACAAAAAAAGGTTTAGAATATATTCAAATGGCTGACGTACTGATCTATGATAACCTGGTATCTCCTTCCATTATCAATGAAGCCAAGATAACTGCTGAGCTAATATATGCAGGAAAGCGGGCGGCCAATCATCATCTAAAACAAGAGGAAACCAATCAACTGTTAATAGAAAAGGCAATGGAGGGTAAAACTGTAGTCAGACTAAAAGGCGGGGATCCTTATATATTTGGAAGGGGTGGAGAAGAGGTATGCGCTCTTAATGAATATAACATTCCTTTTGAGGTGGTTCCAGGAATTTCATCCTCCTATGCAGTTCCAGCTTATGCAGGTATCCCATTAACACATAGAAATATGGCATCTTCTTTTCATGTTATTACAGGCCATGAAGGTAATCATAAAGCAGAGGTGGTATTAGACTATGATACACTTGCAAGAGAAGAAGGAACACTAGTCTTTATGATGGGACTTGGGAACTTATCAAATATCACAAAGGTCCTTATGGAAAGAGGAAAAAATAAAGATACAAAAGTTGCTGTGGTACAATCAGGGACTACTGCAAGACAGAAGAAAGTTGTGGGAACCCTAGAAAACATTGTGAAAAAGGTGGAGGAGGCTGGTATTTTGACACCTGCGGTAACTGTTGTAGGGGAGGTAGTTTCCTTAGAAGAGACACTCCAATGGTACGGTAAGCAAAGGCTATCTGGTAAACGAGTATTAATTACTGGGACCAAGGCCATTACCAATCAGTTATCAAAAGTTTTATCAGAGTGTGGTGCTGAGCCAATTGAAGTAAGTTTACTCTATACAAAACCTATTTATTCGGAAGAATTTCATAGTGCATTGGATAGAAGAATGGATTTTAACTGGATTGTATTTACTAGTGTCAATGGTGTGGAGATTTTCTTTCAATTTTTAAAAGATAAACAGATTGATCTTCGTACTGTTTTGCATATGAAGTTCGCGGTGATTGGAGAAGGAACAGGGAGAGCATTAAAAGAAAAAGGAATACAGTATGATTACATGCCAACGAAATATTCCACTTATGATCTGACAAAGGAATGGGTATCAACTCTTGCAAAAACTGATAAGCTGTTGTTACTTCGTGCAAAGGAAGCCTCTAGTCAACTAACGAAAGCGTTAGATGATGGGAATCTATATTATGAGGATATTGCTTTGTATGAGACGGTAGTTGATCAGCGTCGAAAAGAAGACTTGAACCGCATTGTACAGGAGATGGATTATATCACCTTTTCCAGCGCGTCTGCAATCAAGGCATTTGCCAGCATGATTAATCAGGTAGATCAGGTAGAAGGAAAAATAATCTGTATTGGTCCGGTAACACAAGCACAAGCTTTAGAAGAAGGATTGAAAGTATATGAAACAGCAACTACATATACAGCCGAAGGAATTAGAGATGTGATACTTTACGATGTCTGTAATAACGTATAATATGTGTTATGTTATCATGATAATCTTGATAAATAAATGGGAAGAGAGGAAATAATATGCTGCATGGTGGTGACATCTATGGGATTTTGCAACAAAGAGGCCAAAAAGAAAAAAACTGGATTGATTTTTCTGCCAATATCAACCCAATGGGGATGCCAGAGAGTCTTAAAAGGGCAATGGAGGAATCTATTGAATTTATAAGGCATTATCCAGACCCACTATGTAGGGAATTAGCCCATAAGATTAGTATTGCAGAAGGAGTTAAGGAATATGAGATCTTGTGTGGAAATGGTGCTGCAGATTTAATCTTTCGACTGGTATATGCTTTAAAACCAAAGCGTGTCCTTTTGGTAGCTCCAACATTTCTAGAATATGAGGAAGCACTAAAACAGGTGGATGCCCACATAGACTATTATTTTCTCAATGATAAATTAGAAATAGAGCCTGGCATAGTAGAGCATATCAAAAAAGATACAGATATGGTCTTTATATGCAATCCCAATAACCCAACTGGAATTTTAACAGGAGTGGAACTATTGGAATCCATACTAAAAAAAGCGAAGGAAGTGAATAGTTACCTGATTATGGACGAGTGCTTTCTAGACTTTGTTTCTAAGAAGGAGGACTATTCTCTTTTGTCATATATTGAGGAACATGATAACTTGTTTTTGTTAAAGTCCTTTACAAAAATGTATGGAATTCCAGGGCTTCGCCTAGGATATATGATTCACAATAACGTTGCATTATTAGAAAAAATCAGACAAGCAGGACAAACCTGGTCTGTCAATACAATAGCACAAAGAGTCGGTATTGCTGCCCTTATGGAAGAGGGATTTGTAGAAAAAACGGTTACTTATGTAACCAAAGAAAGAGAATACCTAATACAGGAATTAGAAGCCATGGGCCTTACGGTATATAGAGGACATGCCAATTATTTATTATTTTATAGAGATAATTTAGAAGAGCTATATGAGAGGTTACTAGAACGTGGAATTATTATTCGCAGATGTTCTAATTATATGGGATTAACAAAAAATCATTATCGCATTGCAGTGCGTAAACATACAGAAAATAAATATTTGATCCGTACATTAAAGGATATGATCTAGAAGGAGTTGAGAATATGGCCGCAAAAGTTATTATGGTACAAGGAACTATGTCTAATTCAGGCAAAAGTTTTATAACAGCAGGTTTATGTAGAGTATTTTATCAAGATGGATATAAAGTAGCTCCTTTTAAATCACAAAATATGGCTCTAAATTCTTATATTACAAAGGATGGTCTTGAAATTGGAAGGGCCCAAGCCATGCAGGCAGAGGCTGCATGTATTGAACCTACCGTTTATATGAATCCTATTTTGTTAAAACCAACCAGCAACGTAGGAAGTCAGGTGATTGTCAATGGAGAGGTTTTAGGAAATATGAAAGCTATGGATTATTTTAAATTTAAGCCAAAGCTTATTCCAGATATCCTAAAAGCCTATGAAACGTTAGCAAAGGACTACGATATTATTGTAATTGAAGGTGCTGGAAGCCCAGCAGAAATTAATTTAAAAGAAAATGATATTGTTAATATGGGGCTGGCTAAAATGGTCAAGGCTCCAGTAATTTTAGTGGGAGACATTGACCGTGGTGGTGTTTTTGCTTCTATTTATGGTACTATTCAGCTCTTAGAGGAGAAAGAGCAAGAGATGATTAAAGGAACCATCATCAACAAATTTCGTGGTGATGTAAAAATATTAGAACCTGGACTTCGTATGATTGAGGAAAAGACCGGAATTCCCGTCTTAGGAGTGGTTCCTATGGAATATTTAGACATTGATGATGAAGACAGCTTATCTGAACGTTTGAATCAAACGCAAGTTGGTTATGGAATTGATATCGCAGTGATTAAACTGCCTCATCTATCCAATTTTACTGATTTTAGTGCTTTTGAACGTATGCAGGGAGTCAGTTTGCGTTATGTATCTACTCCTGGTCAGTTAAAAAATCCTGATTTTATTATACTTCCAGGAACAAAGAATACCATGGAGGATATGAAGTGGTTAAGAGAAAGTGGAATGGAAGTTTTACTACTTCGACAAGCAGAATTAAAGGTTCCTATCATCGGTATATGTGGTGGTTTTCAGCTATTAGGTAAGGAGCTTTTAGATCCTTATGGAGTAGAATTTGGTGGAACTATGAAAGGATTGGGTTTATTAGATACTAGAACAATTTTTGAAGTATCAAAAACAAGAACACAGATTAACGGAAAGCTGTTAGAAAAAAAAGGAGTCTTTAGCGGGTTTTCTTTGGAACATGTATCTGGATATGAGATACATATGGGTAATACTGAGAATCTAGGTGGCTGTCACCCTATGATTCAATTAGAAGATGGACGTATAGATGGATTATCCAATGAAGAAGGAACAATATTTGGTACCTATTTACATGGGATATTTGATACAAAGGATCTTGCAAAGTCCATAATATCTATGTTGGCAAAGAACAAAGGGATTGATATAGAATTACAAAGCTTTGATTTGGCAGCTTATAAAGAAGAACAATATGACAAGCTAGCAGATTTGATACGTAAATCTTTTGATATGAATCAGATATATAAAATCATAGAGCAGGGGGTATAGCAGATGTTAAATGGAATTGAGATTGTAAAACCAGAGGAAATAGAAAAAAGAAGCATGGAGATAATTGCTAGTGAACTAGGGGATGATAGAACCTGGCCATTGGAGGAATTGGCAGTCGTAAAACGTTGCATCCACACAGCGGCTGATTTTGACTACGCCCATAATCTTGTATTTTCAGAAAATGCTGTAAAAATAGGAATAGAAGCACTAAAACGTGGAGCAAATATCGTAACAGATACCAATATGGCAGCATCAGGTATAAATAAAAAGAAAGTAACAGAGTACGGTGGAGCCGTTCACTGTTTTATGGCCCAGGAGGATGTGGCTTTAGAAGCAAGTCAGAGGGGGATTACAAGATCAGCAGTTTGTATGGAGCGTGGAGCAAAGCTATCAGGTGAGATTATTTATGCCATTGGAAATGCACCCACTGCTTTAATTCGTTTATATGAATTAATTGAGGAGAAAATAATCAATCCAGTACTTATTATTGGAGCCCCTGTTGGATTTGTCAATGTGGTAGAATCAAAAGAATTAATTATGAAAGCCGGAATACCATTTATTGTGCCAAGGGGTAGAAAAGGTGGAAGTAATATTGCAGCCGCAATTTGTAATGCAATGTTATATCAGTAAACAGTGACAAAGCCATACCATAAACAATGATATATAAGTGGGCGAAAGGTTTAAAGAAAATATGAATATATCTAAGTCAGAACAGTTATTTAAGTTATCTAAAGAAAGAATTCCAGGAGGTGTAAATAGCCCAGTGCGTGGATTTGGTGCTGTGGGCAGGACACCGTTGTTTATTGACCATGGAAAGGGAAGTAAAATATATGATGTAGATGGAAATGAATATCTTGATTATGTGTGCTCTTGGGGGCCTGCTATTCTAGGACATGCCCATGAAGAGGTAATAGAAGCAGTTCAAAAAGCATGTGAAAGTGGTTTGACTTTTGGAGCACCAACTAAAAAAGAGTATGTATTGGCAGAGATGATTCATGAAGCAATGCCATCTATGGAAAAAATCCGCTTAGTTAGTTCAGGAACTGAAGCAGTTATGAGCGCAATCCGTGTGGCTAGAGGATATACAAAACGTGATTATATTATTAAATTTAAAGGAAATTATCATGGACATTCAGATGGACTATTGGTAAAGGCAGGGTCAGCAGCACTTACTACTGCAGTCCCAGATAGTAGTGGAGTTTTAGCTGCTTACTCACAGAATACTTTAATTGCATCTTATAATGAGGAAGAATCTGTTGCTGCATTAATGGAAGAATATAAAGGAAGGGTAGCAGCTATCATTGTGGAGCCAGTGGCAGCCAATATGGGAGTAGTCTTACCTAAGGAGGGATTTCTTCACTTTCTTAGAGACATCACAAGAAAATATGGGTCCTTATTAATATTTGATGAAGTAATTACAGGATTTCGATTATCTTATGGCGGAGCGCAAAACTTATACGGAGTGGAACCGGATATGACCACCTTGGGTAAAATTGTAGGTGGCGGTATGCCAATGGCAGCTTATGGTGGAAAGAAGGAAATCATGGATCAGGTATCTCCTGTAGGAAGTGTGTATCAGGCAGGGACTTTATCTGGGAATCCAATTGCTACCACAGCAGGGATTAAAACTTTAGAGATACTTAAGAACAATCCACTCTATTATACCCAGATCGAAGAAAATGCCAAAATCATAGCAAAAGCATATGCAGATAGGGCCAAAAGCCATGGTGAGAACATATCAGTCAATCAAATAGGTTCTCTGGTATGCCCTTTCTTTACCAAAGAAAAAGTCGTTGATTATGATAGTGCAACTTCATCTGATACGGTGGCATATGCTAAGTATTTTGGGAAAATGTTGGAGAATGGAATCTATGTAGCGCCTGCACAATATGAAGCTATGTTTGTATCTGTTGCCCATACCAAGGAAGATATTACTAGAACCTGTGATTGTATAAAAAATAATTAAGGTAAACTTGAGAAAATATAGGTAATCCAACAACTTGATTATTTCAGAAAACACCAAGGAGGAGCATAGGATAAGTATGGGAATACAACTTTTGAGTATGAATCATAAAGTGGCACCTCTTTTTATAAGATCGTCATTTGCATTTACTGAACAACAACAATTACAAATTATGAAGAATTTACGACAGGATAGTAAAATACTAGAAACTATAATCCTAAATACATGTAATAGAATGGAAATATATGTGTATGCCAAAGAGGATAAGGAGTGCAGAGAGGTATTTAAGAGAATGAAACAGGTGGTCTTAGAGGAGGCCAAAATGTTTCAGGTAGAGAATATAGGGGATTATCTTCTTTTATATCAGGGGGATCGAGCCATCCATCATTTATTCCAAGTGACTGCTGGATTAGATTCTATGGTAATAGGGGAAGATCAAATCCTTGGACAAGTAAAACATGCTCATGAACTGGCTAGAGAAAATCAGATGTGTGGGACATATCTGAATACCTTATTTCGCTATGGTATAACCAGTGCAAAGAAAGTAAAAACAGATACAGAATTATCGAAGAAGTCAGTATCAACTGCCAGTCTTTCTTTAAAAGTAGCAGAAAAGTATCTAAAAACCTTAAAAGGAAAGAAAATATTAATCATTGGAGCAACAGGAAAAATTGGTGGAATTGTATTTAAAAATGCACAAAGTTATGAGGGATTGGAGATATTTGCAACGGTAAGAACCCATAGCCTGGTGAAGGAACCCACCTTTAAAAATGAGTATCAGGTCATTGCATATGAAGATAGATATGATTTCATAGACCACATGGATGTTGTAATTAGCGCTACAGCTAGTCCTCATTATACGATAACCAAACATCATCTTGAAAAGGTTATAAAGACACATAAAAACAGAGTGTTTATAGATCTTGCAGTACCAATGGATATAGAGTATGAGATCGAAAGCATGGAGGGAGTCAAATGTTTTAACATGGAAGATCTCAAACATTTGGCCAAAGAGAATAATGAAAAGAAGATGGAAGAAGTAAAGGCAGCTGATCTTATTCTAGAGGATTATGAAACAAGCTTTCAAAAATGGTTGCTTTTTCAGCAGGGATTACCAGATATACAACTGATGAAAGAAAAAATAATAGATGAAATCAAAGAAAAAGGAATGGATACGGCACTTGATCATTTCTTTTATGGGCTGCGAGAAGAAAGTGATGCAGAGGAACTGCGTTCTTTTTTTAGTATCATAAAAAAATGTACAAAATGATACATCATGAATTTGATTTTAGTCTAATCCAAGAAGTGATGCTTATTGATTGAACTATGATGCAGAATACAAAGTTTGAGTTATAAATAATAAATAGATAGGATGGCTTATGGAAATACTACTCATTAGACATGGTAAAACAAAAGGGAATATTGTAGGTAGATATATTGGTACGACAGATGAGTCTTTATGTGAAGAAGGCAGAGAAATACTGAAAAAACATAAATATCCTAAGGCAGAGTTGATTTTTGTAAGTCCCTTGCTACGATGTCTTGAGACCAAAGATATTCTGTACCCTGACATAAAACATCAGATGATCTATGACCTAAGAGAATGTGACTTTGGTGAATTTGAAAATAAAAACTATAAGGAACTCAGTGATAATCTAAACTATCAAAAATGGATTGATAGCAATGGAACCATGGCTTTTCCTGGTGGAGAGAGTAGAGAACAGTTTCAGGTTAGATGTGTAGACGCCTTTGTTGAAGGAATCAACATTGCCAGAAAAGAAGGAAGGGAAAAGATAGCTTTTATCATTCATGGAGGGACCATTATGAGTATTTTAGATACGTTAGTTCATCCTAAGATAGGATATTACCATTGGAAAGTGAATAATGGGGAAGGATATATTCTTTCAATAGATATGAAAAAATGGAATAATGGGAATAGGGTATTAGATGGTACCAATTTACTTTACCTTAATTTTACTTGACTTAACAACTGGCACATGAAAGAATATAGTTATAAACGCAGACTTTACAATGGATCTTATTTAGTAAAAACAGCTATTCGCAAGTGCGTTTGAGATAAAAATGAAATAGAAGAATGAATGGAAAAAATGAGTGTAAGAAAGTTTAATATAGAAAGGATGCCACATAAAGATTCTTTCACTCGGTATAAACTGTGGCTGTAACGCAGTAATTCTGTGCTTACTAAGGGTTGGATATGAAAACAATTTTAGCAGTTGATGATGAAGAACATATTTTGGAACTATTGGCTTATAATTTAGAAAGAGATGGTTACCATGTACTAAAAGCAGAATCTGGGGAGACTGCGCTTGCTATATTAGAAAAGGAAAAGGTTGATATCGTTTTATTAGATTGGATGCTTCCTGGAATTGATGGTATTGAAGTACTTAGAAGAATACGGTCTAAAAAGAACAACAATACCTTGCCAGTTATATTCTTAACTGCTAAGGGGGATGAGATTAGTAAGGTAGTTGGTCTAGAGGTAGGCTCGGATGATTATCTGGTTAAACCCTTTGGTATACATGAATTATTGGCTAGAATAAAAGCGGTATTAAGAAGAAGTGAAAGTCATTTTGAAGTGACAGATACGGATAAAGAGGAGAAGATTGTAATTGATTATCTTGAAATTAATAAAGCAAGAAGAACCGTCTCAGTAAAAGGAAAAAGTGTTGAGCTTTCTTTTAAGGAATTTGAACTTTTATATTTAATTGCTAAAAATAGAGGAATCGTATTCACTAGAGATAATTTGCTTGAAAAAGTGTGGGGATATGATTATATTGGAGAAACAAGAACAGTGGATGTACATGTGAGCAATCTAAGGAAGAAAATTGAAGCAGATGAAAGTCATCCAATCTATATTAAGACAGTTAGAGGTATGGGATATAAATTTGCATAAGGAGGCCTGCCATGCATAAGAAGCTCTATGTTAGTTATTTGGTATTAATACTGGTGGCTGTTAGTTTGTGCGGGTTAATATTTTGGAGCAGAAACTACAATGATACCCTAGAACGGAGTAAGGCTCATTATCTGACTTTAGCAAATCTAGTGGGCGATGTCCTAGCTGATGAAAAGTATTATAATAGTACAGACTTTGAGGGATTTGTAAATCAATTTGCCGATAAATATGATATAAGGATAACCATCATTGATCAAGAAGGTGAAGTATTTGCTGATTCTGATACAGATGGACCTATGGAGAACCATAAAACAAGAGAAGAAGTTTTGAATGCCTTAAAAGGGAAGAGTAGTTCAGTAACTAGATACTCAAAAACCATGGGGCAAATATATTCTTATAGTGCAGTTCCAGTAAAGACGGCAGAGTTTACAGGTGTAGTTAGAATTTCCGTGCCTTTATCAGAACTTGAAGATCTAAACAGGCAGATTATTAATTCTGTTTTCTATGCAGTGCTCATATGCTTTGTTCTAGCAGTTATATTAGCGGGCTTTTTTACAGGACTTCTTACTAGACCCATTAGTGAGGTAGCAGCAGCTGCAAGAAAGATATCCAATGGGGAATACAATATTAAGATATATACAAGAGATAAATCCATCGTAGGGAATTTGGCTAGTTCATTTAATGTTATGGCAGCTAACCTAAAGAGTACTATAGATAATCTGACCAGAAGAAATGCCGAACTAGAAGCTATGTTAAGTAGTATGGAGGCAGGAGTTGTAGCGGTTAGTGAATCTTATGAAATTCTATTTTTTAACAAAGCCTTTAAAGAATTTGTAAACTATGCAAAAGAGGAATTAAAAGGCGTATCTCTATATAACGTAATTAGAAATACTGCTGTCTTTGATGCAATTGATACAGTCAATGCCAATAATACCAGTATTGTAAAAGAAGGTATGATTTCTAATAAGGGTATGCAATACATTAGAGTAACTGCAACCCCTTTAGGGAGAGAAGGGAGACATGTTTTTGGCGTTTTACTGATTATTGAAGATATAACAAAGATTAAAAAATTAGAAAATATGCGTACGGATTTTGTGTCTAATGTTACCCATGAGCTAAAAACACCCCTAACTTCTATTAGAGGTTTTATTGATACTCTAAAACAAGGTGCAATACAGGAAGAAGCTGTGGCCCATCGTTTCTTAGATATTATAGATATAGAAGCAGAAAGGCTCTATAGTTTGATTCAAGATATATTAATCTTATCGGAAATCGAATCTAAAAGGGAATTTGAAGTAGTACCTTGTGACATCAATGAATGTGTGGATTCTGTTATAGAACTTTTGAAACCAAAATTAACAGATAAAGTGAAATTTGAATTTGAGCCAAAACCATATTTGAAACCATTTTATTGTAATCCAGACAGAATGAAACAGTTGTTTATCAATTTGATGGATAATGCAGTAAAATATACAGAGGAAGGCAGTATAAAGGTAACCTGTGGACAGGAAGAGGATAAGTTAATCATATCCATTCAGGATACAGGAATTGGAATTAGAAAAGAGCATCTCTTTAGAATATTTGAACGATTTTATCGTGTTGACAAGGGAAGGTCTAGAAAACAAGGGGGAACCGGTCTTGGATTATCCATTGTAAAGCATATTGTTGAACTCTACAATGGGAATCTAGAAGTGAACTCAAGACCAGGAGAAGGGACAGAGTTTAATATTTCTTTTCCCTACAGCAGCAATGGAAATAAAATCCAAAGCATTTAAAAGAATACATTTAATAGAATACTTTTGAGGTATTCTATTAAATTAGTCTGTGATTAGTAAACTTTTGCGCCTTCTGTTATCTATAATGCGGGAGGCAGAAAATAACATCATACTTCCAACAATGATAAATATAATAATGACTATGAGACAATGCAAAAAGAAAATGTCCGGTAAGATGTTAATAACAGGGTCTGTAGCAGGGTCAAATAACCAGTAATCATTTCTGAAAAATATCTTATGAAAAAATACAAAGGTTGCATCAAAGTTTAAGGCTGTAAAAAGGGCGGTAACCACTGGAACCACAAGGACTGTGACTGCGGAGACTCTTAGGTATAGGTAATCTTTTTTCTTGTGCTTATAATAAGTAATACCAGCCAAGGCAAGCACTGATAGAAATCCTATATAATAAAAGGAAACAAATATGGTTTTCACTTCTTGAAAATGAATGAGACCATGTGAGGAAGAGGGAAGAGATGGGAAAGCTAGCTCTCCTTTAAAAAATGGAGAATTATAATCAATCAGAGCATTATAGTTTTCTAAAATTACTTCCTTACTATACCCTGAGGTTTTTGGAATGTTTAAAATGTCAATATCCCAATAATATATGAATCTAAAATTTAATGCGGCAATTACGCCGATGGACAAAAAGGTAAGTGTAAATAAAATACCAATTAAAATATTGGACAATTTATATTTTTTCATATTGGCTCCTTGTGATTGGGTTATTTAGTTGCATGTATGGAATGTAAATGAAATTAGTTAATTTATTTTATATGTATATTGTGGCATTTTTTTGGTAAAATATAAAAAAAATTCTAAAATTTACATTATATTAAAATTAAAATGTAACTATTTAGCCATATTATACTATGCGTCACTAAAAAGTCCCTATTTCGCGTGCTGATGAATGAAGAGTTACATCATAATTTTAATAATGTAATAATTGTAATATGCTAAGAATGATATTGAAATTATATAATTTATGTAGTAGACTAAGGGAAGAGTTTGTATGACTGGCGGAAGTGGGAGTGTACCCACAGGGAGTACAAACAAATAAAGCCGACCGCCTGGGCAGCCTTTGGTATAGTTGTTAACTATACTAGATTGCCTAGGTGGTTTTTTTATACCAACAATGAATAAACTAGGGAAAGGCTTTAAAAAGGAAGGAATATTTTATGAGAGCATTGATTAGTGTATCTGACAAAACAGGCATAGTTGAGTTTACAAAAGAATTAGTAAATTTAGGTATTGAAATTATATCCACAGGAGGGACTTTTACAGCTTTAAAAAATGCTGGCATACCAGCAGTGGAGGTTTCTGATATCACAGGATTTCCAGAATGCTTAGATGGCAGAGTAAAGACCCTACATCCCAATATTCACGCAGGGTTACTGGCTATGCGTGGCAAAGAGTCCCACATGGAACAATTAAATCAATTGCATATTACCCCCATTGACCTTGTGGTGGTTAATTTATATCCATTTAAAGAAACTATATTAAAAGAGGGTGTTACGCAAGAAGAGGCAGTTGAAAATATTGATATTGGTGGACCTACTATGCTAAGAAGTGCAGCTAAAAATTATCAGGATGTGGCTGTTGTTGTAGATCCCCTTGATTATAATACTATTTTAGAGGAGCTAAAAGATAAGAAGAGTGTTTCTCTAGATACAAAGTTCTATCTTATGCAAAAGGTTTTCACCTTAACTGCTCACTATGATACAATGATTGCTAATTACTTAAAGCAGCAAAGAAATGATCAGGAATTCCCACAGACACTTACCTTAACCTATGAGAAAGTAGAAGATATGAGATATGGTGAAAATCCACATCAAAAAGCTGCTTTTTACAAAGAAGTGGGTCATTTAAAAGGTTCCTTAACAGATGCCATTCAGCTGAATGGAAAAGAATTGTCCTTTAACAATATTAACGATACCAATGGAGCCTTAGAACTTTTAAAGGAATTTAGGGAACCTACTGTAGTTGCTTGTAAACATGGCAATCCTTGTGGTGTAGGAAGTGCAGATACTATATTGTCCGCTTGGGACAAAGCCTATGAGGCCGACAAAGTTTCTATTTTTGGAGGTATTGTAGTTGCAAATAGAGAAGTGAATGTAGAAATGGCAAGAAGAATGTCTCAAATATTCTTAGAAGTCATTGTTGCTCCAAGTTATGAGAAGGAAGCACTTGAAATACTACAAGAGAAAAAGAATGTAAGAGTGCTGCAATTAAATCATATAGAAGTACCTCAAAGTCCCCTTTCTTATGATATAAAGAAAGTAAATGGTGGGGTGATCGTTCAAACCATTGATAGCAAAGTAGTTATTGATAAAGATCTAAAAATAGTAACTGATAGAGTTCCAACTGATCAGGAAATGGAAGACATGCTATTTGCTTTTAAAGTTGTTAAATATGTCAAATCCAATGGTATTGCCTTAGCAAAGGATAAACAATCCGTAGGAATTGGACCGGGGCAGGTAAATCGTATTTGGGCAACAACTCAAAGTATTGAACATGGAAAAGAATTAATAGACAAAAATATTACAAAGGGTGCAGTACTAGCTTCAGATGCTTTCTTTCCTTTTGATGATTGTGTGGAAGAAGCTCATAAAGCGGGTATAACAGCCATTATACAACCTGGCGGTTCAGTCAGAGATGAGGATTCTATAAAAAAATGCAATGCCTATGGCATCACAATGATATTCACCGGTATGAGACATTTTAAACATTGATTGCATATCGATAAGTAATCAACAAAGGACCATCCATTCAGTAATTTTTTACGAATTGGATGGTCCTTTGTTTTTTCATGTGATCATTCACTGGATTATTATTCTTAATTATTTGGTAGTAGAGGAATCAGAGTTTGATTTTTCTACTACAGTTACTTTACATACATCATATTTTCCGTTGCTTATAGATGCAAATATATAAGTAACTCCTACTGTTCTGGCTGTAACTTGACCACCAAGACTTACACTGGCAATGGAATAATCATTGCTAACGAATTTTGCTTCTTCTACTGTGTTATTAGGTTTAAGGATTGCCATAAGTGTAGCTCTTTCACCAACTTCTAAAGTGATTTCTGATTTGGTTAATTTTACACTAATTGCAGGTGGACCAACTGTAATCTGGCATTCCTGGGTGGTAATCGTTTTAAAGCCTTCTTTCACAGTAACAGAGATGGTGGCAGTACCAAAATCTACTGCAGTTATTACGCCTGAATCATCAACAGTAGCAATTGTTGTTGAACTGGATTTAAAGGATATTTTCTGATTGCTTGTAACATTATATACTTTTAATGTAAAGGTATCATCCTTTATAATGGATTTACTTTTCACATTCAGTTTAATATCAGTTTGTTCAGTTTCAACTACAGATGCAGCAGCTACTTTTGTATTTCCTACATTAGGAAACGGCAGGATGATTGTAAAGAATAAAAGCAAGCCCAGCGTAAAACAACATTTTTTAATAAATGTTTTCATGGCTTTACCTCCAAGTACAATTTCCTATTTAAAATTTAATCCCAGATTAAGAAGTATCCCCACTCCACTTTCATATTATTACTCTAATACTATTTTTTGTCAGAAAGATGTCAAATTCTTAAAAAAATCTTAAGGACTTCATGTTTTTTAGGTGATAAAATGGAAATTGAACATTAGGGGTTGTTTTTATATTATGGGATGGTCTATAATAATTTATAATGTTTATATCTTGAAGGACTGGAGAACTTATTAGTTTAAAGTTTAATCTGAACAAGTAACGTAGTGGATTGGGATTATCCACTTTGACTTTTGGAGGAATAAGTGATGCAATATATTTTAATCGCTGATGAC
>JBKEAO010000140.1:0-3599 GCA_047972335.1 Anaerocolumna sp.
AAAGAACAGTTTATTAAGTGCATCCTCGTGCAGGTGGTAGTTCTCAAGGCCGTCCCACTTTGTAAGATAAATCTCAACCTGGTCGACTGATGGATTAGGAACGTCAATGTCCATTTTCTTTTTACGAGTATATGCACGGTAAGCAGACTTTTCCTGAGTCGGCGCAGATGGCTCGGCAATTCCATCAGAAGCTAAGACTAGGCGGAACCTATTAAACCGCTTTGAAACGATAAGTTGAACACACAGGCTTTGTGAATTATTGGTAGTCATCTTATCAGAGAGTATGAAAATAATTCTGTAAAATAGCCAACTATGGTAAATAAAATATTAAGATAAAATCTCAAATGAGAAATTATCAGTATAAAAATATAATAACACTAAAAACCTGCATGTCAAATAAATCCTGATTTAAAGGATAAAGATATCAGGTTTTTAGTTATATTATTCAGGTATACGATTAGGATACATTATGGAAAATTCACCATAAACCTTACCCCAATTCCTTAATGGTTGAGACCATCTTTTAGTAGCTTGTAAAGTAGAAAGATAAAGAGCCTTCATAAGAGCTTTATCACTAGGAAAAACACTTCTTTGTCTATTTAACTTCTTGTAAGTACTATTTAAACTCTCTATAGCATTAGTAGTATAAATCACCTTTCTAACATCATGAGAAAACTTAAATATTGGAGTTAACACATCCCAATTAGTTTCCCAGCTTTTCATAGCATTAGGATACTTACTATCCCACTTATCCTTTACTCTTTCTAAATTAGAAAATCCTTGCTTTTCACTTGGGGATAAGTATATTGTTTTTAAATCAGCCGCAAATGCTTTCTTATCTTTGTAAGATACATACTTTAAAGTATTCCTTACTTGATGAACTATACACCTTTGATATTCTGCCTTAGGAAAAGCTTGTCCTATTGCTTCTTTTATTCCTGTTAGCCCATCTGCACATATTATCATTATGTCCTCTACTCCACGGTTCTTTAGTTCATTTAGAACACCTAGCCAGTATTTACTACTTTCATTTTCTCCTATCTGTAAGGATATTACTTCTTTTATTCCATCCATATCTATTACCATGTATTTCGTATGCTGCTAATTTTCTTATTCTATTATCTTCTCTTACACTAAAGTGTACTGCATCTATATATATTATTGGATATATTCTACTTAATGGTCTATTTTGCCAGTCACTTACTTCCTGTAATATCTTATCTGTTACATCTGATATGAACCCTTCACTACATTCAAATCCATATATCTCTTCTATTTGTTCTGATATTTGTCTTGTTGTCATTCCTCTAGCATACATGCTTATTATCTTCTGGTCTATTTCACTTATGTCTTTTTGTCTCTTTTTTACTATCCTTGGTTCAAATTCACTTTTCCTATCTTGGGGTACTTCTATTTCTATTTCTCCATAATTACTTCTTACTCTTTTTTTCTTTACCCCATTTCTATAGTTATCATTTTCACTTCTTTCATAATTACCATATCCTAAGTGTTCATCCATTTCCGACTCCATCATCCCTTTTATTGTTCCTCCTAATAGGTCTTTTTTAAGCCTCTCCTATATCTTCTGCTGTTTCTATTCCATATTCTTCTATCAGCTTTAATATTATTTCTTTTTTCTTTTCTGTTAAGGGTTTTACATTATACACTTCTTTTTTTGACATTTTTTTAGCCTCCTTTGGTTTTTTATACCATAGGAGGCTATTTTTTTCCATTATTTACAGACTTTTTTTCACATTCTCAAATAAAATGGCAAAAGGTGTCTTTTTTTGTCCTTCTCATAATTATTTTATCCAACCAAGTGCCTTCAAATCATCTTTAAGCCACTCATACACAATATCAGTTACCGGTGTAGGTGCATTAATGTGCAGGACTTGTTGATGGATTGATGAACCAATCCACTCCTGCTTGGTTGGACGATATCTAATATTATTTTGATACAATTCTTCTATTTTCTTTCTATTTTCTTTTTGATTATCATTAATAAGTGTTATTGTACATTTTGTATTTTCTCCATAGGGAAGTGCCGAAAAAAACCAAGTCATACTTGGTCCACCAGCCATATCAGTTTTACTATCATCATAACTCAAATACCCTGTAAATTCGCCTGGGTATAATGAGAACATAGGCATTCTACTAGCTAGTTTAAAAAATACGCTATCTACTAATTGTTTATATTCACTTATTCCATTCAAATAAATGTGTTTTACCAATTCTAACATCCTTTGGTTGGAATATCTGCTCCAAACATATTTCCCTGTAGAAAAAGATTTGTCAGCAACCGGAAAGGGTGGTTTTATTATATCTATCCCTTGTGACAATAATCTCTCTATAATTGAGAAGTATAGAGCGCATTGACTATTATGACCATTCTAGTTTAATCTCGTACCAATATATTTTCTCTTATCATCCACAGTGGAAATATCGATTTCTTTATCATATAAACTACCTTTATGGGCTAAGATTCTAGTTGTGTCCCAAATATATTCACTTTCTAAAATTCCGCCTTCTATTAATATAGAATGAGATTTCACTACTTTTTCAAGGCGCTCTGATAAGTATTCAAAAGTGACAATCCAAGGCCAAGTTGCCTGCACGGGTATCCCTCGAGAATTGGTCACACTAAACCATAAACCTTGTTCAACAACAGGCATCACTACAATATCACTCTCGTCAGGTCTATCGGCCCAAGTTGTTGACAGCATAGACCGATCAATATAGATAGCCAAATTATAAAGTCCATTTTCACCCAATGGAGCTATATGATAGCTTAATGGGCCGAGAGCTTTTATCCACGTTTCCATACAAAAACGAAGCATTTGTCCGCATTCATAAGCAGGCGGGAATTCATCTGCACTACCAAACCTAATTCCATCTCTTATGATTAATGAAGCGATTCCAGGCGTTTTTTGTACAATTGAAGCGAAGATACTCTGTGATTCTTTAAAAGATATTTGACTGAATAAAATTGATAATGTATATCTCCACCTTGAAATTGTGTCTTCATTGGATAAAATATCTTCAACTGATAATATTTTATGTCGGATAGCTTCTGCAGCTAACCATTGAGCAACAATAGGAAGTGGAAAACTAAAGTAATCCGCACAAGAAAGAGTAAGAAAACCGGTTTTTAAAACAGGTTCTATATTTATCTCGATATCTATTTCACTTCTATGTATACGTCCTAAATTTTTATTAACTGATATTACCGCAAGGTACTCGAGTTGAGACAGGATCGCTTTACTGTCAATTTTCAGCTTCTCAACAGATTTATTGATAAATGTAGCAACTAAGTCCATATCTGTTTTTGCCCAACTTCGTGGCTCTGCTTTAAAAAGGGCAAAAATAGTACAGAAAAACGGTCTTGAGAGCAAATCGATAAGTTTATTATCTAAATGCTGAAATACGTGTTCAGCATTTGATTGATCAACTCCAGAAATAGTTGCAAACAGCACACATCTGTCATAGGAAGACAGTTGTTGTATAGGAATACGTATATTATTTTCCGGAATAATTGACATAGGTCTACTGCCAATAATAAATAAAGAGTCAACCCATAGTTCTTTTAAGAAATTTATTTC
>JBKEAO010000107.1:0-3080 GCA_047972335.1 Anaerocolumna sp.
GATAGGATATTCTTTCGTTACAATGTTTTTTATGTTTCCCATTTCATCCATTAATAAAAGTTTAATGGATGACGTACCTAAATCAGCACCAATATATAACATGTTAACACTCCTTCTTTGCCATAATAAAATGCAATTGAAACTATATTTTAATTTGCAATTAACTACCGATCTCAAACTTTGTAGAAAAAAACATAGAAATTTCAATACATAACTCAAACTTCGCAGTAAAAAACATAGAAATTTCAATACATAACTCAAACTTCGCAGTAAAAAACATAGAAGTTTCAATACATAACTCAAACTTCGCAGTAAAAAACATAGAAGTTTCAATACATAACTCAAACTTCGCAGTAAAAAGCCATAGAAGTTTCAATACATAACTCAAACTTCGCAGTAAAAAAATCTATTATGCTTGATAAATTCAGTCGAAACACTATATTAATTATCGTGATACAGACATTTTTATAGTTGTGACTATGATGAATTTGTGAAGTTACTTATGGTTTATATCTTTGGTTTAGATAAAAAAAGTTCACTGTTCGACTGCTCTTTAGGAGTTTGAACTTTTTTTATCTGCTTTACCAAAGTTATAAACCGTTAGTAACTTCCAAATTAGGAATCGGAACAACAATAAAAATGTCTGTCTCACGATAATATCGATACACTAAAAATAAAAAGCTAAAATTGAAAATCTAAAAACAAAAAACTAAATGCTTAATTTATCAAGTAATTGGATAGCTTATTTTGTGCAAAGTTTGAGTACATAACGTAAATTAGGCGATTGAGAATTCCCAATCACCTACATTTACTTATTTTATTTATTTAGTCTCCATGATATATTGATTCAATATGGATTCTAACAATTCCTGTCTACCAGAAGTATTAGGTGTGATACCATGTTCCATAGCATAAGCTTCTAATTCCTTAAAGCCAACTTTACCTTCTGCAATATCTTTGCCAATTCCATCATTATAACTTGCATATCTTGCAGAAATAAAGTTCTCAAATACCTTATCTTCAATTAATTTTGCAGCAACTTTTAAACCTTTTGCAAAGGTATCCATACCTGCAATGTAAGCATAGAATAAATCTGATTCTTCAAAAGAAGCTCTTCTTACCTTAGAGTCGAAGTTAAGTCCACCCTTCTTAAAGCCTCCATCTAGTAATATTTCATACATTGCTAAGGTTGTGTCATAAATATTTGTAGGAAATTGATCTGTATCCCATCCGAGTAATCCATCTCCCTGATTTGCATCTACACTTCCAAGTACACCATTGATTCTAGATTGATTCAATTCATGTTGGAATGTATGCATAGCAAGGGTAGCATGGTTTGCTTCAATGTTTAATTTAAACTTATCTAACAGATTGTATTTTCTAAGGAAAGAGATTACTGTTGCTGCATCCGTATCATATTGATGTTTGGTTGGTTCCTTAGGTTTTGGTTCAATTAAAAATTGTCCAGTAAATCCAATTTCTTCTGCATAATCACATGCCATTTGAAGTAATCTTGCCAAATTGTCAAGTTCAAAACCAGTATCTGTATTTAGTAAAGTTTCATATCCTTCTCTACCACCCCAGAATACATAGTTTTCTCCACCAAGTTCTTTGGTTATTTCCATTGCTTTTTTGATCTGTGCTGCAGCGTATGCAAATACGGTTGCGTTAGGAGAAGTACCTGCTCCATGCACAAATCTCGGATTAGCGAAAGCATTGGTTGTACCCCATAAACACTTAATACCAGTTCTTTTCATCTCTTCTTTTATTACATCAACAATGATATCAAGTCTTTCGTTGGTTTCCTTTAAATCCTTGCCTTCTGGTGCAATGTCTCTGTCATGAAAGCAAAAGAAAGGAATCTGTGCTTTTTCCATAAATTCAAAAGCAGCATGTACTCTTGCAATAGCAATTTCCATTGCATCTTCTTTATTATCCCAAGGACGGAACATGGTTCCAACACCAAATGGGTCATCCCCCATATAAGTAAATGTGTGCCAGTAAGACATAGCAAATCTTAATTGTTCTTTCATGGTCTTGCCCATTACAACCTCATCTGGATTGTAATATTTAAAGGACAATGGATTCTTACTTTCTGGTCCTTCATAATTAATTTTTTCAATACCTTCAAAATATGCCATAAATAAATACCTCCTATTTAGTTTGTTCACTGAACTAATATTAATAAAATAACTATATCAAAAATTTGTATGACTGTCAAGCATGTTATTTGCGCTATTTTCTAGTAATTTTTGTGACCTTTTTATATTCCTCTTTTCTTACTATCTTTTTTATGATACCATAAGAAAAAGCAATTAAAACATTGAATAAGGATGATAAAAATGGTTACAGGTAGTAAAGAATTAATCCGTGACATAAATAGCACCTTGGTCTTAGAAACAATCATTAATTCAGGTTCTATATCAAGGGCTGCAATTTCAAAAGCCTTAGGCTTAACAAAAGCCACTATATCTGCAATCGTGCAGGACTTAATAAATAAAAATCTAGTCATAGAAATAGGATGCGATGATACTGTACTTGGACGCAAACCTATTTTATTAAATTTTAACAAAAAAGCTGGATTTATCATCAGTGTCGATATTGGAGTAGATACCATATCAGCCTTACTAACTGATTTAGGTGGTGAAGATTGCACCTTAAAACAAGTTAAGACCCCAACAAGCAGCAATGTGTTGATTACCTCACTTTGCAATTTAATAGAATCCATGATACCAAAACAAGACCACTCTCCTTATGGGCTAGTGGGTATTTCTTTAGGTATTCATGGCGTGGTAAATGATAATAAGATTTCTTTTACACCCTATTATCATCTATCTGATACTGACCTGTCTAATGCCCTAGAAACCCATTTTAATACGCCAGTTTACTTAGAAAATGAAGCTAATTTATCAGTTCTTGGAGAGAAGACCTTTATGTATGACTTTCCAAATATAGCAAATATAAGCATTCACTCAGGTATTGGCCTTGGTATGATTATTAATCATGAATTATATACTGGCTATAACGGACGTGCTGGAGAATTTGGCCATACGGTAATTGCTGTAGATGGAAAAGATTGC
>JBKEAO010000016.1:0-9436 GCA_047972335.1 Anaerocolumna sp.
CATCACAACATACCCTATATAAATCCAGATACATAAGAAGTTCAATATTCCAGGTAAAGATAATTTTACAACAAATAGATAGATCAAAGGTAGCGCAATTAAAATAACATATTGGACTTTTCTCTTTTTAACAAAATAACTAACAAGTATAACTGTCACAGCTAATATAAGATAATCACCAATAAAGGTTTGTTGTTCTAAAAAAAACATCACAAGGAATCCACCTAACAGAAAGCTTATACTAAGATCAAAGATAAGCTTATACAATTTAGATAACATGACTCTCTTCCTCCATTTCTTTTGATCCATACATTGGATAAATTTGAATTCCTAATTTATGATGTAAATTTTGTACCAACCACTCTCTTTTGTCATTTGTAAAAGGCGCAATATAAAAGATGGTATTTTCTCCATTGTACTTAGAGATAGTCATGTGATACAACTCTTCACAATCTGAGAATGTATTTGTCTCCGCTTGCCCTAGTGTGTTTAAAAGCATGGTATAATGACGAGAACCTTGCCCTGGCTTTTCTAAAACATCATTCACCACATTGCCACTACGTACCAATGCATTCGATAGTAAACGATAGGATATTTTCTTTTCCTCCAAATAATCTGCAATGGTTCTAGTAAGAGAAAAGCAATATTCTATCGACTCTCTACAGGCACCATCTGACCAATGAAGGTATACATCCAAAAGTATGGTTACTGACATATCCAAAGTATGATCGAATTCCTTTACCATTAGGTGATTTCTTTTCGCACTTTGGGGCCAACTAATAGATCTCATAGGCTCTCTACCAGTGTAATCACGAAAAGAATTCACAAGGATCGGATCTTCTATATAAAAGCGCTTGACGATATAATCCCCATAAAATCCTGATAAAGCTTCTTGTACTTTGGTGTCTTTTAAGGCCTTGGGATATATAATAATTTCTTCCTGTTGCTTCATCTCTTTATAGTTTTCTTTCAGTCCCAAGAAATCTCCGCTATAAAATTTACATCCTTGCAGATAATATAAACCCCGATTCGGAAAAGATACTCGAATCGTTCTAGTGACTTTCTGTCTCTTCTGAACATATAATATGCTTTTATGCAGATAGGTACTACCATTGGTGTGAGCTTTCTCTACGTTATATAAATGAATAGCGTAAGGAAGTTCTTCTTCCATCTTAAGAAATGATATGGTTTTTGAACTATAATTAGATACTGTTGTTTTGATTTGAAATATTTCATCTGGTTCACAACCAAGTTTAGATGGAACACTGCTATATTCTAGATATGTAATCCTATCCTTAAGTGATAACACTTCAACAACGATACCAAGTGTAATCAAAACCACAAGAAAAATAATCATTATCTCACACTCCTAGCAATTACATCCTCCGTAGGCACAGCCACCTCTTCCATTAGTTCCCTGCATATTTTTACAGATTCTTTTTCTCTAACCACCCCCGCAAAACTCATTCTATGTTCCATGATACAAAGTGCTAGACTTTTTACGTCTTCTGGAATAACAAAGGTTCGTCCCTCTATGGCAGCCAGTAGCTGAGAGGCTTGGTATAGGGAGAGGACCGCTCTTGTAGAGGCGCCAAGAAGAATTCTTCTATCATTTCTTGTTTTTTCTACAATATCCATGATGTAGTCTTTTATTGGTGAACTCACCTCAACTTCTTTATAAGCCTTTTGTAGTCGGAAGGTCTCCTCCTTTGTTACAACTTGATTTAGATCTTTTAGGATATCAATGGTATTCTCTCTAGTTAGTACTGATAATTCTTCTTCTCTTGTCATATAGCCAAGAGAAAGTTTCATCATAAATCTATCTTTTTGCGCTTCCGGCAATGGAAATGTCCCACCTGATTCTAAGGGATTTTGAGTCGCCATAACCATGAAAGGCTTGTCTACTTCATAAGTTTTACCATCTACTGTGATTTGACCTTCTGCCATAGCTTCTAATAAGCTTGACTGGGTTCTTGGTGTTGCACGATTGATTTCGTCTGCTAGAACCATTTGAGAAAACAATGGACCTTGACGAAACTCGAATTCACTGGATTTTTGATTGTAAAAGTTAATTCCCGTAAGGTCTGAGGGCATAATATCTGGTGTGAATTGGATTCTATTAAAATCCCCCCCAACTGATTTTGAAAATGCCCTAAATAACATGGTTTTGCCTGTACCTGGAACATCCTCAAGAAGAACATGTCCACCAGCTAAGTATGCAATGACTATTTTTTTAATACTATCTTCTTTTCCAACAATGACCTTTGCACAGTTATTACGTATCTTTTCATAATACTCACTAAATTGGTTTACATCCATTATTCATATCCTCGCTTAACAACTTTATTTTCATATATTTACCATGTTAATTCATATTGTTATTTCTTGTCAATATTTTAATGTGATATTAATAACTCAACCTTTGCACAAAATAAGTTGTCCTACCACTTGATAAATTCAGTATTTAGATTATCAATATTATCGTGTTTTGACTGGATTTATCAAGAATAATAAAGATTCTCAACTACGAACTTTAAGTTACTAACATTTTTTATCATGTATCCTCATCTCCTTGTAACAATTCCTCCATATGCTTTTTTGACTCTGGAGATAAGGTATCTAGGAGATAATTTCGTCCTTTCAGTGGATTACCCTCAAATTCCTCTCTTAGGGTTTCATTTGCTTCATCAATTTCACGTTTTAAATCTCTTGCTGATAAAAGTCTAGAACCAGCTCCCCTTATGATAATTTGCTGCAAACCATCTGAGGTAGCTACCACAATATTATATTTTTTCTGATTATCATGGGCAAATTTCTCAATGTATTGATCAGCAGTCTGGGCTTCCTTAGTAAATACCAGATAAACATTATGATGTCTAAGCATTTCCTCTTTGTTGCCCTCAACTCGATATGCATCAAAAACCACAATGATCTTACATTTTTTAATTCCTTGATAATTGCTTAAAATTTCAAGCAATTTTATTCTAGCTCCGTCCATATTATCATCTATCAATCCATTTAGTTCAGGCCAAGCATGAATGATATTATAACCATCCACAAGTAGATACTCCTCCTTTATCTCTTTGGGTCGATTATTCTGAGAGGATAAAGCGTAATAGCTTTCGTGGGCTGTTTTATGTCTCTTCCAGTCTGTCTTCTTACCTTGATTAGAGTAGTAGGTGCTGCTAATAATTTTATCTATTTCTTCTAAACTGATTGTACTCTCTTCTTTATGATTAATCTGATTTATAACCTCTTGTTCTAACCTGATCTCCTTCCCACTTGGCAAGGAACTTTCTAGATGCATATATTTTTTCACATCATACCAGTCAACTAAAAATCCAGTTCCATGTGCACAAAAAACAGATCCTGTGGGATGATTGATATCCCTTTCAGAATCATATCCTATCGCTTTGACTATTTCCTCCTGATTGTGACAGGGTTCGTACCCTTTTAAACTATAAAATAATCTGCCAAATCCCTTTGTATAAGCCATCACCTCTTTTTGGTAATTTCTCATTGTCACTACTGGTGCACTTCCGACAATAAGAGCCATATTACCGTCCAAATGGGTAATTTCACAGGTTCCACTCATTTTCTCAATATCTGTCATGGCTCTACCCACTTGATTCTCTGGTATTTCTAATCGAAATGAGTAAAAGGGTTCTAATAGTACGGATTGAGCCGTTTTCAAACCATGTCTTACTGCACGATACGTAGCCTCTCTAAAATCTCCCCCCTCTGTATGCTTATTATGAGCCCTTCCAGAAACCAATGTAATCTTAATGTCTGTAATTGGGGAACCTGTCAGTACCCCTTTATGTTCTTTCTCAGCCAAATGGGTTAAAACTAATTTCTGCCAGCTCTTTCCTAAAATATCTTCACTGCAGTTACTATCAAAACATAAACCACTCCCCATTTCTAAGGGTTCTAAATGCAAATGAACCTCCGCATAATGTCTTAAAGGTTCAAAATGTCCCACCCCTTCCACCAAGTCTGCGATGGTCTCTTTATATAAGATGCGCCCGGCATCAAAGGTAACTAAGACCCCAAAACGTGTTAAGATCATATCTTGTAATATTTCAATTTGCACCTCACCCATAAGTTGGGCCTGTATTTCTTGTAGTTGTTCATCCCATATAATGTGAAGTTCTGGCGCTTCCTCTTCTATGAGCTTAAGTTTAGGTAGCATAACTCTTTCATCACAACCTTCTGGCAGTAAGATCTGATAAGATAATACAGGTTCTAACACAGGTGCCATGGAAGTATGCTCTATTCCCAATCCCTCACCTGGACTAGTTTTTGTAAGTCCAATCACCGCACAAATGGTTCCAGCCTGGACCTCTGTCACTGCATCAAATTTCTGACCAGAATACAATCTAATCTGGTTCACCTTCTCTTCCACCTCTGCATAGGTTATAACTTCTCTCGTCTTTAGACTACCGCCAGTTATTTTTAGATGGGTCAAACGATTCCCCTGTTCATCTCTCGTTATTTTAAATATTTTAGCACCAAACTCTTCCCCATAGGTTGGCAAAATACTATAATCCTCAATTCCCTCCATCAATTCTTTGGTTCCTTCACACAAGATGGCAGCACCAAAATAACAAGGAAATACCTTTCTACTTTTTATAGCATTTTGAATACTATCATGTATAATAGAACCCGTTGTCAGATACTCCTCCATTAAATGCTCATCACACATGGCCAATTGGTCATAAAACCCATCTGTATCAGCCGTTTCAAAATCTATACATCCATCCTCTAATTGTTTCTTTATTTCTTCTAATGTCTTTTCTTTACTCGTACCCTCTTGGTCCATCTTATTTACAAAAATAAATACCGGTATATGATACATTTTTAGAAGTCGCCATAAGGTTATTGTATGACCTTGTACACCATCTGCACCACTTATAACCAGTATTGCATAGTCAAGTACCTGTAGAGTTCTCTCCATTTCTGCCGAAAAATCCACATGCCCTGGGGTATCCAAAAGGGTAACTTGAATTTTACCCATATCAAAGATTGCTTGTTTCGAAAAAATAGTAATACCTCTTGCTCTTTCTAATTCAAAGTTATCAAGAAAGGCATCTTTTTTATCCACCCTACCAAGTTTTCTAATCTTACCACTTGTATATAACATACTTTCAGACAGTGTAGTCTTCCCTGCATCTACATGTGCCAATATACCAATCACTAATTTATTCATCATATATATCAAATCCTTTAATCAGTTTGTCCTATTTATTCTTTGTTCCGTTCATTCTTTGTTCTATTTATTCTTTGTTCTGTTTATTCTTTGTTCAATATATATTTTTTTATTGTCGATTCAACATATATTATGATACCAGTAAGCGCATCATAATACAATTAGTCCAATAAAAAAACTCCTGATTTCAGGAGTTTTTTTATAATATTCTTTATACTCTGAATTTGCTAAAATAAGTTATCCAACCATTTGATAAATTCAGCTCAGTTTACAAATATACATTAGCATCTTACGTTTCTTCTTTTAAAACCTAATCTGCCTTTACCCACTTCCTTGACTATAGTTTCATATGCATTTAAACTAATATCTGATTTTTTATCCTTTGGAATGATAACTGTTCCCATAACCTTTGCAACTTTAAGAGCCTCTTCATGTAAAGGTTCATAGGATACACCGACTGCTACTACAAAATTATTCATAGCATATCTTGTCCTAGGTGGCATAGTGTGAATCTTATCTTTTATCTCATGTATCATAGAAAGAATCTTTGCACGATCAAAGTAAGTATCCTTTTTCACGCCAAGCAACCATTCATAACAACTATATCCAGCTGACATAATAAGTTCTTCCTCACTTGCTATAAATTGATCTGCCACTTCCATCGCAAATTCTGTTTCTGCAAGAGTTACAGAAACAATAAAATCTGATATCATAAAAAAGTAAGCTTGTTTGATCCATCTATGAAAATCATCAGGTACCATGTTTTTTGTATCTGCTATCATGCCAGCAAGATACATGGCATCGTAATTACCAGAATAAAATAATTCTTCTGCCATCTGTTGATTATTTTTAAGTTTCTTAGCCAGCGGTTTCATTGCACCCGTTGCAACACCAAATACTGGTTCCTTAGCACCTTGTCCCATATAATATTTCTTCATGCGTTCAGTGCCAAGCGCTTCTAATTCTGACATAACATCTATAAAATTCATCTTATCACCTCGCGTTATCTAACTAAATAGCATATACTTTTGCTATTGTATACCTATATTACTCCAAGGAACTAAAAATTACAAGGTAATAAATTTATCAATAAAAACCTTGTAACCATTAGCTTCTAGGGTTATAATATCGTCTGGATTCATTTATTAATGAAAGACATTACCCTGAATTTAGATTGGAGATTTGATAGACATGCATACCGAAACCAACTTCAAAACCAACTTTAACACTTTCTTAAAATCAGAAACTGTATTATTGATATCTGTATGTGTTGCATTTATATCTATGTTTTTTGTACCACCTTCTAAAGACTACATAAATTATATTGATTTTAGAACACTGGTATTACTTTTTTGCCTAATGGCAACTATTTCTGGACTACGAAGCATAGGAGTCTTTGATGCCTTAGCGCAAAATATATTACCACATTTTAAAAACACAAGATTATTATGCCTTGTTTTAGTACTAATGTGTTTCTTCTCGTCTATGTTTATTACAAATGATGTCGCTCTAATTACTTTTGTTCCATTAACTATAATTATTTATCAGACTTCAGGCCTTATGAGTAGATTAATATACACAATCGTACTTGAAACAATTGCCGCAAATATAGGTAGCACCTTTACACCCATTGGTAATCCTCAAAATTTATACCTTTACTCCTATTATACAATCAACCCAAAAGAATTCTTTTACATAACATTTCCTATTGCTGCATTGGGTCTACTATTATTAATAGCTGCCACATATTTTTGTGGCAATCAGGCTATACATATAAATAAAACAATTGCAGTAAAAATCAGCGGTATCAAGGAATTGATCTGCTATATCCTATTATTTTTACTATGTCTTTGCTCAGTCTTTTATATAATTGATTATAAAGTATTGATGATAATTGTATGTATAACATTATTTATTGTTAATAAGAAATTATTTAAAACCATTGACTATGGCCTTTTATTAACTTTTGTATCTTTCTTTATATTTGTTGGCAATGCAGAAAAAATCAATACAATTCACGCCTTCCTTGTATCTTTCATAAAAGATCGCGAACTATTATGCGGCGTATTAATAAGTCAAATAATTAGTAATGTACCTACTGCAATTTTATTATCCGGATTTACAACAGATTATAAAGCGCTCCTCCTTGGCACAAATATTGGTGGGTTAGGGACATTAGTTGCCTCTCTTGCAAGCCTTATATCCTTCAAACTTTATTTAAAAACAGAACGCACAAGACCAATTAAATATCTGGTGCTTTTTACCCTTGTGAACATAATCTTTTTAGTAAGTATACTCGGTTTCACTTTCATATTTCTTTAAAAATACTAACTTTATATATAAATCCCTCACTTTACACAGTTTGGGATTTATTTTTTACAAAGATTTTAAACCGTTAGTAACTTTCAAATTAGAAATCGGAATAACAATAAAAAAGTCTGAATCATGAAAATATCGATCAACTTGTATTCACAAAAAAAAGATTGTTGTAAGCTACAACAACCCAATCATTTAGGACAAAAGAAGTAACTCCTCTTTTGTCAATTTTCTATATTGACCTTTATCTAGCTTCTCATCTAAGGATAATTGCCCAATTGCATTTCTTTTTAAATAAACTACATAGCATCCGACTGACTTTAACATTCTCTTAACCTGATGTTTGCGCCCCTCTGCTATTGTAATAATTCCTGCTACCACAGGTTGGTTATGATCTTTCATCAAAACACAACGATTAGAAACCAAAGCAATAACAGCTTCATACGCTGCATAAGTACCTTCTTCTATCACTTCTATTTTTAAAGCTTTTGCCACTTCGCCATCATTTTCAATCATAACACCTGAGAGTAATTTATTCTTTGCCTCATCATCTAGTGTACCAAATGCCCAGAAAAAATAGGTTTTCTCCATATGATGTTCTGGGTGCATTAATTTATGATCCAACTCTCCATCATTTGTAAGAAGCAATAAGCCTTCCGTATCTTTATCAAGCCTTCCAACAGGAAATATTCCATTACAACAATCTTCCAAGAAGTAATCCATTACTGTTTGATTCAATTTATCTTTTCTAGCAGTAACACATCCAGCAGGTTTATGAAACATATAATATATTTTTCCTGGATATATTACATGTTTACCACAACAGAATATGCTAGAAATTTTCTCATCAATTTCTGCTGCCGGCTCCATTATAATGCTATTGTCTACCGTCACCTTGCCTGCAATGATATATTCTCTGACTACTTTTCTAGTACCCACACCGGATTCAGCTAAAATTTTATCTAATCTCATTTGTATCCATTCCTTTCACACTGCATACTCTGTGCAAAGAAGTATATGTAGTTCCCTACAGAGTTATCTGGCAATCAATTTATCTCCAATCTGTATCAAATAAAGTTATCTGTTTGCCAGCTTCTTTATCTTCAAATAGATGCATATATTCAAACAATCTATTTACATCATATACTATTCCATACTTTGAACATTCTTGTTTTATGATATTCATCAAATAATGATTAGAGGGCGACTGTAATTGATAAGCTTCTCCATAAGTCTTTATGTATTTTTCTTTCATCCCAGGAAAATGTTGATCTAATTTGTGATAAAAATATTGACGATCTCCATCTCTTAAGGTAAGACCTATGCCAAATTGCAGAATACCATAAGTTTTCGCCTTGATACAGTAGTCTAGTATGCCACGTATATTTTCCTCCGTATCATTTAAAAAGGGTAGAATAGGAGTCATCCAACATATAGTAGGGATGCCTTCCTCTTTCATAATATTTAATACCTCCGCCCTACGCTTAGTGGTGCATACATTAGGCTCAAGTATTTTACATAACTCTTCATCAAAGGTAGTAAGGGTTATTTGTACAACACATTTGGTTTTTCTATGAATCCGCTTTAACAAATCCAGGTCTCTAAGTATGAGATCTGATTTTGTCTGTATGGCTAATCCAAAACCATACTCCTCTATTATTTCCAGACAACGTCTTGTTAATTTTGACTGTTTTTCGTAATGGAGATAAGGGTCACTCATGGCACCAGTTCCTATCATACATCTCTGTCTCTTCTTACGTAGGGCTTGCTCAAGTAATTGGGCAGCATTTGATTTTATCTCTATGTCTTCAAAGTCATGTTTCATTTGATAGCAAGTACTCCTTGCATCACAATAGATACAACCATGTGTGCATCCTCTATATAGATTCATACCGTTTTGTGGACCCAAAA
>JBKEAO010000086.1:0-32491 GCA_047972335.1 Anaerocolumna sp.
ACCAGCATATGAGATGGAGGAAGAAATCAGGTCATTAGGTGCTAGATATTATCCCATTCCAGGCACAAGAACTGGATTAAATATGATGGAAAATATCAAAGAGTTACTTTGTTATATATGGTCCTTCTATAAGTTGAAACCAGACTTGTGTTTTTTATATATGACTAAACCGATTATGTATGGTGGATTGGCAGCTATCATAAATAGAGTAAAACATGTTCATGTTTTTGTAACAGGATTAGAAGTGGTTTTTTATAGTAAGGGTGTTAAAAATACATTAATTCGTTCCATTCTTAGGGTTTTCTATAAAGCAATTCATAAAAAATGTGAAAAAGTTTTCTTTATGAATCAAGATGACTATAATAAAATGAAAAGTTATCATCTCGTTGAAGAAGAAAAAGTAGTATTTGTAAATGGTTCTGGAGTAAATACAGAAGTCTTTGCAAAAGAAACAATGAGTGAAAAGGATACGGTATGTATGACTGCCAGATTGGTATATAGCAAAGGAATTAGGGAATATGTCAATGCGGCTAAAATCATAAGGAAGAAACACAAAGACGTGGAGTTTCTATTGGTAGGTGGAAAGGATGAAAATCCAGAGGCAATAAGTGAAAGCAAATTAAAAGAAATTATTGAAAACGGTAGTGTTAAGTATTGTGGTTATGCAAAGGATGTTAGACCTTTTCTAAAGGAATGTACTATATTTGTTTTACCCTCTTATCATGAAGGGAATGGTAGGAGTATAGTGGAAGCTGAGGCCATTGGGAGACCGATTATTACAACTAATACACCAGGCTGTAGAGATACTGTAATCTCAGGCTATAATGGTTTTTTGGTTCCTGCCAGGAATAGTAAAGCATTGGCTCAAAAAATAGAAGTACTTCTAAATCATAAAGAATTGAAAAATAGAATGGCTGAAAATTCCTACAGATTATGTTTAGAGCGTTTTGAGGTAAAAAAAATAAATAAAATTATATTGGATAACATGAAGTTATAAGGAAGATGGAATGATTATGAGAGCATCAGACCTTCTGGTAATGATCTACGGAAAGTCCCCAGTGTTTATTCAAAATATTGGAATAACAATTTATGGTATAAAAATATTTTTAGAAAGATATACAGGGAAATATAAGCAATATTATAAATTCTATAATGGCAGAGTACACAAAAGCAAGAAAATGGAAGAAGAAATTCAGAATAGGAAATTTCTTAAAATTCTTTATTATGCAAAAGAAAATAGTCCATTTTATAGGGATTTTTATAAAAATATTGATCTTACTAAGATAAAAACTGTTAAGGATATAAATGTACTACCAATCTTAAGTAAAGAAATATTAAAACAAAACTATGACAGGATTTTTACAATAAAAAAGAGGGAAGGGCTCACATTCTATACCGGTGGTACGACAGGAACTCCCATTTCTGTACGAAAGAGAAGGATTGATGTTCAAAAAAGAATGGCATATTTGGATGCTTATAAACAAAATTTTGGTTTTATAAATAATAGAATGCCTTCTGCCAGATTTTTTGGTAAAAATATAATTCCCTATCCACCTAAGAATTCTATTTATTGGAGAAAAAATTATATTGCAAAACAACGGCTATATTCTACTTATTATTTACAAGATGAGAACCTAATCCATTATATTCAAGATTTGAATAGATTTAAGCCTGTAGCAATTGATGGCTTTCCCTCAGCTATCTATACGGTAGCAAAATATATACTGGACCATAATATAGAGCTAAGTTTTAAGCCAAAGGCTGTGTTTACAACTTCAGAAACACTTTTACCAATATATCGATATACAATAGAGAAGGCTTTTCATTGTACTGTGAGTGATCAGTATGCATCTAATGAAGGTGCTCCTTTTATTATACAATGCGAATTTGGAGGGTATCATGAAGCCATAGATACTGGCGTATTTGAGCATATTCCTACAGAATTTGGAGTAAAACTATTAGTCACAGGCTTTGATACCTATGGTACTCCATTGATACGCTATGATATTGGTGACTTGATACGAATGGCTGATAATAAAACATGTCGATGCAAATCAAAGCACCCTTTAATCGGAGGAGTAATTGGAAGAGATTCAAACTACCTTGTATGTAAAAGTAAGGGTAGAATTAGCCTATCTCAGCTATCTGTTATCATATCAGAATTACCAGGTGCAATAAATGAAATGCAGTTTCTACAAAAGACTAGAGACACTATTCATGTAAAGGTTGTTTTAAATGATCTAAATGTTCAGGATAAGATAATAGAGCTAATAAAACAAAAGCTGATATCTTATCTTGGAGAAGATATGTATTTCTTGATAGATATTACTAAGACAATTGAAAGAACACAAAGTGGGAAATTCCAGCTCATTATAAATCAGATGGAGGATAATAAGGAATGATAAAGCCACTCATTAGTGTTATTGTACCAATTTTTAATACGCAGGATTACCTTGCTAGATGTATCGATAGTATTCTGGAACAATCTTATACAAATATTGAAATACTATTAGTGAATGATGGTTCAACAGATAAATCCCCTGATATTTGTGATAATTATGCAGTGATTGACAAAAGAATTTCAGTTATTCATAAAGTAAATGGTGGTATATCAGATGCAAGAAATCAGGGTCTAGACAGGGCTAGTGGTGATTATGTTACCTTCTTAGATAGCGATGACTTTTTACACCCAAATTTTTTGAAATATTTATTATATCTTAGTTTAAAGTATAATTGTGAAACGTCAGTATGTAGCTTATATATGGGAAATGGTAATAATTTTATAGATAAGGCAATTCCTAAAATAAATATCTATACAAAAGTAGAAGCTTTCTTAAGTCGAAGGATGAAGTCTGGAGTAGTAGGGAAATTATATAGAACAGCGCTTTTTGATAATGTAAGGTTTCCTGTTAGTGACCATTTTAATTATGAAGATGAGGCTCTTAGTTATAGGCTACTATACCGTTGCAATAGAGTTTGCTATACCTCAAGAAATTTATATTATTACTTTCAAAGTCCTTGCAGTACGACAAGAAATACAAAACACTTTAAATCCATAGACTTTTACGATATTTTAGAGAAAAGATGTGAATTTTTTTCTACAAAAGAAAAGGAGTTATTGGAGTTTTCTTATGAATATGCATGTCGTTGCCTTATGCTATTTTATATGAATTGTACGAAAGATAAGGAGAACACGAATGATATAGAAGAATTGCTTCATATATATAAAAATTACTATTTTAAAATGTTGCATAACAAAGTTACCACAAAAAAGTATAAGGTTATGTTTACAATGTTTTATCTAAATCCCAAAGTTATAACTTATTTTATTCATAAGTTCAAAATTGTGTAAATAAAAATCAATTAATACACCGGGGAGGAGGATTAGAAGTGAATATTTTGATTATTACAGATGAAGTTTGGAATGATACTTTATATTCTAACAATGTTTTAACCAATTGGTTTAATGGATTACCAGTAAATATAGCTAATCTTTATTTGGCATCTGGAACACCTGATAATCCCTGCTGCAATAAATACTTTCAGATTACTGACCGTATGATGATAAACAGCTTTTTCACAAAAAAAGAAGCCGGAAGAGATATCTCTAGGGGGCAGGATAATCCTTCTAATCGAGAGGAATCCGTAAATATCTCTGGTGAAGAGAATTCTATTATATTGGACTTTTTAAGGGACCATCCACTAGAGATTTTTCGATTAATAAAAGATGTGCTATGGATGAAGGGCAAAATAAATACAAGGAATTTAGAAAATTTTATAAGGGAATTTAAACCAGATATTGTATTTAGTTTACGTATGGCAAGTTTAAAAGTTTTGAAAATAGAGGGTTTAGTTAGGAAATTAACCAAGGCTCCAATGGTATGTTTTACCGGAGATGATGAATATACCTTAAAGCAATTAAGATTTTCAATTATTTTTTGGTTAAGAAGAATACTACTTCATCATGAATTAAAAGAATCAGCTAAGAGTTATAGTAAATATTATACCTTATCAGCTAAGCAGGCACAGCTCTATAAGCGAGTGTTTCACTTAGATACAAAAGTCATTATGAAATGTAAAAATATAAATGAATATTACAAAACAGAAGAAGTGAATAAACCGATTAGATTAATTTATGCAGGAAGGCTATATTGCAATCGTTATAAAACCTTAAATTTAATCAAAGAGGCTTTGATTCGTATAAATAGAAATCAGATTGAAATGATCTTAGATATTTATACAAAAGATAAAATATCACGTGTAAAGAAAAATAAAATTCATGATGGAATCAATGCTGTGATTCATGAGAGTGTTTCGACTAAAAAACTAGAGGAGATATATAAAGCTGGTGATATTGCTTTACATGTAGAAAGTTTTGACATGAAAATGAGAATGCTTACAAGATATTCTTTCTCAACTAAAATTGTAGATTGTTTAGCAAGTACTTGTAGTGTAATTGCAATTGGACCCAAAAATAACGCAGGAATTCAATATTTAAAAGATAAAAATTCTGCAATATGTATTACTAACCCTAATACTATAGAAAAAACATTAAGAAGTATCCTTAATAATCCTAAGGTAATTATGAAATATCAAAAACGTGCATATGCCACTGTAAAAAAATATCATAATCCCATGGTGGTGCAAGGTGATTTAATAAAGGATTTTGAAAAAGTGATCAGAGATCATAGTGCTTTGGGAAAAAATTATAGTCGGTAAAGTTCGTTTTCAAAAAGCTTAGGCTATAGAATGGAATAGAAATTGATTGTTTATGTATTGTATCATATGGGAGCTAGGGTATGAAAATTTTAATAACAGGAGCAGATGGTTTTATTGGCAGTAATCTTGTTGCAAGGCTAACAACTATGTGGCCCCAATATATTATTTATGCATATGATAGGAATACTTCCTTAGAAGTATTAAGAAGTTACACAAAAGATTGTGATTTTGTTTTTCATTTTACTGCAGTACATAGGACGAATAGGATTGAGGATTTTATGGAGGTAAACTATTTTTTCTTTAAAGAACTATTGGGTATGTTACAAGAGTATGGCAATTCTTGTCCTGTATTATATACCTCCTCCATTCAGGCAACTCAAGATTCAGAGTATGCAAAAAGCAAACGATTAGCAGAGGAATTACTCAGCCAGAATTCATTAAAGGCAGGTAATAAGAGCATTATATATAGACTAACAAATACTTTTGGTAAATGGGCTATGCCCAGTGGTCATTCGGTTGTAGCTACTTTTTGCCATAAAATTGCGAGAAATGAAAACATAGAAATTCATAATCTTGAAACCGTAATGAATTTCTATTATATAGATGATGTCATAGATACATTTGTGAATTTATTACACACAGACCTATCTGTTTACGATGGTAAAATCAATTATCTTGATTCTTCTTTACTTTATTCTATTACATTAAAAGAATTAGTGAAAAAAATTTATTCCTTTAAAGATACCAGGGAAAACCATGCTATTCCTAATATAAGAGATGATTTTACAAAGAAATTATACTCTACTTATCTAAGCTATTTGCCTAATACAGATTTTAAGTATCCTTTGTGTAGCCATATTGATAACCGAGGAAGCTTTACTGAAATATTTAAGACAAAAGAAAGTGGGCAGTTCTCTATTAATGTTGTTAAACCAGGAGTCAAAAAAGGTGAACATTACCACAATACCAAATGTGAGAAGTTTCTAGTTGTTAGTGGAGAAGCCAGAATACAATTTCGTAAAATAGGAACCAATGAAGTAATTAATTATTATGTTAGTGCAAGTAAACTAGAAATGGTTGATGTACCAACGGGTTATACCCACAACATAATCAACGAGGGAATATATGATTGTGTAATATTAATTTGGGCAAATGAAGTTTATGATTCTTCCAATCCAGACACTTATTTTTGCCCTGTTTAGGAGTGTACTGTATGTTTACAAATAAAACATTACTAATAACTGGTGGTACAGGGTCTTTTGGGAATGCTGTACTAGAACGATTTTTAACAAGTGATATTGGGGAAATACGAATTTTTAGCCGTGATGAGAAAAAGCAAGACGACTTAAGACATAGATATAAAACAAATAAAATTAAATATTATATCGGTGATGTAAGAGATATTTCTTCTATTCGAGATGCAGCAGAGGGGGTTGATTTTTGTTTCCATGCAGCAGCATTAAAACAAGTACCATCCTGTGAATTTTTTCCCATGGAAGCGGTTAAAACCAACATTATAGGAACCCATAACGTACTGACTACTTGCATAGAACAGGGGGTAAAAAAGATTATATGTTTATCGACAGATAAAGCAGCTTATCCAATTAATGCAATGGGAACTTCTAAGGCCATGATGGAAAAAGTATTTATTGCTAAATCAAGGACAGTAAATCCTGATAAAACCATTATATGTGGAACTAGATATGGTAATGTAGTTTGTTCAAGAGGTTCAGTAATACCTTTATTCATAGAGCAAATCAAAAAGGAGATACCAATTACTGTAACGAATGAAAGCATGACAAGATTTATTATGACCTTAGAAGAGGCAGTTGAACTTGTACTCTTTGCTTTTTTAAATGGTGAGAATGGTGATATCCTGGTACAAAAAGCTCCTGCATGTACTATAGGGGCTTTAGCAACTGCAGTACAGGAAATTTTTTCTGATTTAAGGCCAATTCAGACAATTGGTATTAGGCATGGAGAAAAAATGTATGAGACATTGCTGACAAATGAAGAGTGTATGTCAGCTATTGATCTTGGTAATTACTACAGGATACCATCAGATACAAGAGATCTAAATTATGATAATTACTTTGTCACTGGTGATAAAAGTATTAGTCATGGTAGAGAATTTAATTCTAATAATGCTAGACAATTAAATACGCAAGAAATTAAGAATATTTTATTAGGATTAGATTATATCAAGAACGAATTGGGGTAAAGGTTAAAGAAAGAAGTATTTGCAAAATAATAGTAAGGAATAGAAAAAATGAAAAAGAATAATAAAAGGAATCCTTATAAAGAACGACAAAGAATTGACTAATAAATTCTATCGTACAAGAATACAATGTTATAAGTAATGATGCAGGGGATAGGAATGAAAATATTAATTACCGGGGCAAACGGATTTATTGGTAAGAATTTAAAATCCATTTTAGCTGAACAGGAAGGAATTGAATTATTAACTTATGATGGTAATACAGGGAAAGAATTATTAAAACAGTATTGTAGTGTTTGCGATTTTGTGTATCACCTTGCTGGAATTAACAGAAGTGATAACATAAATGATTTTTATACTGGTAACATAGGATTTACAAAAGAATTAATGGAACTACTCACAAATCAAGAAAATCCTTCTCCTATCCTTTATACTTCATCTATACACGCAATATACGATAATCCATATGGAAGAAGTAAAAAAGCATGTGAAGAACTTATAAAGGAACATGAGGAAAAGTATAAATCATGTTCATATGTATATCGATTACCTAATTTGTTTGGTAAATGGAGCAGGCCTAATTACAATAGTGTAGTAGCAACTTTTTGCAATAATATTTCAAAAGGCCTGCCCATTCATATAAGCGATCCTGATATATCCCTTCATTTGGCCTATATAGATGATGTGGTAAAAGAGTTTTTGCAGGCACTTACTGGAAATGCATCTATAGGAAAAGATGGGTATTACACCATTCCAGAGATTCATAATGCGTCCTTAGGGTACATTGCAGAACTCATATATTCATTTAAAGAAGGATATATACCAGAGAATAGGAATTCATTTGAAAATAAATTGTATCATACGTATTTGAGTTACTAAAAGTATTTATAGCAAACTATAGCATACTATAACAAAAATAAAAAACGATAACTATTTACAAGTTAATAGATGTAACTATAAGTAATAAAAAAACTATAAGTAATAAGAAAACTATAAGTAATAAAAAAACTATAAGTAATAAGAAAACTATAAGTAATAAAAAAACTATAAGTAATAAAAAAACTATAAGTAATAAAAAGTAACTAAGAATGGTTTGGTAATAGTACTTTATAAGATTGGATATATAGGTGGAGAATGAGAATATTACATATAAATCAGATTTATAAGGGTTTGAGCACTGGAAAAACTGTATGTGAGTTACGTGAAACGTTAGAAAATGCCGGACATAAACAAATCATTGCATATTCCATGGGTAAAAAAAGGATTCCCCATGGTTATCGTATAGGTGGACCAATAGACCATAAAATACATGCTTTATTATCCAGAATAACAGGACTACAGGGTTATTTTTCTATGATTCAAACATTACGTTTCATACATTATATTAAGAAGACAAAACCTGATATAGTACATCTTGGTAATTTACATGGTAACTATATTCAATTAAGTCTCCTTCTATCATTTCTTGGACATCATGATATCAGAACAGTAGTAACGCTTCATGACTGCTGGTTTTATACAGGACGGTGTACACACTATACTATGAACGGCTGCTACCAATGGAAGTCGATTTGTAAAAAATGTCCTAACGAAAATAACACACTGAAAACATGGTTTTTTGATAGATCAAAGAAAATGTTTATAGACAAAGAAAAGTATTTTTCAAAAATAAAAAAACTTGCTATCATAGGAGTCTCAGATTGGATAACAAATGAAGCAAAAGAATCCCTGTTCAAAAATGCTGCAATTATTCAACGAATATATAATTGGGTGGATCTTAAGTTTTTTTATCCAGGTGATGAGATGGAGTTAAGAAAAACTTTGGATGCAGGGCAAAAGTTTATCATTCTATCGGTTGCATCTTCTTTTGGAAGTGCAAAGGGTTTAGATGATTTTATACAATTAGCTAAAAGACTTCCGCCTAAGGAATATCTCATTCTTTTGGTTGGCAATATAGAGAAAAACATCCCTTTGCCAGAGCATGTTAAGAATATTCCGCTGATTACACATATAGAGTGGTTGGCGAAGCTCTATAGAGTAAGCGATGTGTTTATATCTTTATCAAAAGAGGAGTCATTTGGAAAAGTTTTAGCAGAAGCTCTTGCTTGTGGTACACCGATCATTACCTATAACATGACTGCTTGTCCTGAAATAGTAGGTGAGGATTGTGGTTACATTGCCAAGAATAACACTCTTGATGAAATTTTAGAAGGTATAAGGTTGATTAGAACAAATACAAAGAATTATTATTCAGAAAAATGTGTTGCAAAGGCAAAAGAGAATTTTAATAAAGAATATAACACCTTAGAATATATAAATATATATAAGAAATTAATGAATATGAAGTAATTATATAAAAGTAGAACTTTTTAAAAACTTTATCATATTGTAGTCATAAGGAATATGTTCTTTTACTCTGTAAGGAATACTTCCTTAATCTAATGTGAGGGTTTTAGAATGAACTTTTATATCTTTGTACTTATATTGCTTTTACTTACAGCGCTTTTTAACACGAATAAAATGATGGATCAAAAGGATCATAGTATAACAAACAAAAGCAATGTCATATGTTTGTGTTTGGGAGGAGTCTGCATTTTTTTACTTATGGCCTTAAAACAACCTTTAACTGGTGATTATGGAAGATATGGAACACATTTTAGGAATATAATGTTTAAATCTTTAGATGGGAAAACTATCTTGTTATCTGAACCTGGTTTTTTTCTCCTAAACCGATTAATTAGAAGTATTACAGATAAGACATTTTACTTTTTTGCTATTACGTCGAGTTTTATCTGTTATAGCGTTGGAAGATATATTTACAATAATGCTGATAATAAAAAATATGGTTTGTATTTTTATTATTGTATTGGGTTATTTGCATTTTCAATGGCTGGATTAAGGCAGACACTTGCTATGTCAATTTGCCTGTTTTCTTATAGTGCAATTAAGGATAGAAAATTACTACGGTTTTTGATAATAATTGCATTTGCTTTTTTATTTCATAAGTCAGCAATATTCTTTATGCCCGCATATTTTATTGCTACAATTAAGTGGAAATTCACCTCCATATTAGGGGCAATTACCCTTTATTCTATCTTGATTTTATTATTTGATTCAATATATACCTTTATCTCTCGTTGGCTGGATTATGATTACGGGATTGAGAGCACAGGAAATGGTGTCATATTTTTATTCATTCTTTTAGCTATTTCTACTTTAACCATTATATGTAGAAAAAAATTACTTGAAATAGATGGAAACAATATAATCTTTATCAATTTACATTTTGCTGTATTGGCTTTATGGATATTTAGGTTATTCACAAGAACTGTTGAGAGACCCTCTTTTTTCTATCTTTACGCATCCATCATACTCTTGGATAAGATTTTGTCTATACCACCAGTCAGGGATAAAGATAAAACAACAAGAAAATTTCTTGTTGTAGCCGCCTTACTGTTTTTTGCTATACTGTTTATATACCGCCTATTTAGAGACGGAAATCTTTTGCCATATATTATAATCTGATTTAAAAGTATTATTAATCTCCAGACAGGTGAATTCAATGAAAAATCAAAGAGAAGAAAATAGTTATAGACAAATAAAGCTAGGTGCCTTATTAGCATATGTGAGTATTTTTGTTAACATAGCCTCAGGGCTTATCTATACGCCTTGGATGATTAGAAGTATAGGTCAGGAAAATTATGGACTATATACACTTTCTGTTTCTATAATAACCTTGTTTGTAATGGATTTTGGTCTAAGCGCTGCACTTACAAGATTTATCTCTCAATATAATGCTAAAGAAGATCAAAAAAGTATTAATGATTTACTTGGTATCGTTTACAAATTATATATATTATTAGATCTAATCATTGCATTTGCTTTGTTAGGGATATATATTTTTATTGGGGTGTTATATAAAGACCTTTCATCGTCAGAACTTGAAACTTTAAAGGTGATATATCTAATTTCGGCTAGTTTTAGTGTGTTTTCTTTTCCGTTTATTACTTTAAATTGTATTTTAACATCTTACGAGAAATTTATTGTGTTAAGGGGTAGTGAATTATTTAATCGGATTATAAATTTATCACTTATAATTGGAGCCCTTAGCTTGGGTTATGGTATTTATGCTCTAGTTACTATCAATGCTTTTACAGGTTTCATAACAATAATTATTAAGCTTATATCAGTTAAGAAACTTACTCCTGTAAAAGTAAATGTATATTACAGATCAAAAGAACTTTTAAAAGAAATATTAGCTTTTTCTATATGGTCTACGGTCATTTCTGTTGCTCAAAGATTTATATTTAATATTATGCCCTCACTATTAGTAATCTTTGCAGGTGCAGCCAATGTAGCCGTTTTTGGAACAGCAGCAATCATTGAAGGGTTTGTATTTGCATTTGCAGTAGGTATAAATGGTATGTTCTTACCAAGAGTCACAAGACTTGTAAGTAATGAAAATAAATCTAATCTGTTTGAATTAATGATTAAAGTAGGAAGAATGCAATTTATGGTGGTGGGATTATTGTTTGTTGGATTTACATCCTTAGGTGAGAATTTTATTCATTTATGGATTGGTGCCGACTTTAAAAATGCTTATTATTGTGCAGTATTGCTAATATTTCCAAGTTTAATTGAGCTTCCAGGGCATATCGCTAGTACTACAGTGGTTGCAATGAATAAGGTAAAATTGCAATCCTATGTTTACATCGTTATGGCATTTATTAATCTAATATTATCCACCCTATTTATAAGAAGGATGGGAGAAGTTGGTGCAGCACTTTCTATTTGTATATCCTATATATTTAGAACTTTGGCCATGAATGTCATTTACAAAAAGTCATTGCAATTAGACATGAAAGGGTTTTATATAGAGTGCTTTGTGAAATTAGGTGGTGGATTTATATTAGCTTTTATTACATCCTTCTTTATGTCGGTTTTGCTCCCACACGGGGGATGGTTTTTGTTGTTTTCAAAGGGTATTTTCGTTACAGTCATATATATAACATGTATGTGGATTTTTGCATTAAATAATTATGAAAAACATGTATTTTTATCTTTATTCAATAAAATAAAAAGGAGGGGAAGGTAAAGTGTTGATGAAAAGATTAAAATTAATGACAATAATTGGTACTAGACCAGAAATAATAAGGTTATCTGAAATTATAAAGAAATGTGACTTGTATTTTGAACATATACTTGTACACACAGGACAGAATTGGGATTATCAATTAAATCAAATCTTTTTTGAAGATTTATCTTTAAGACAGCCAGACATTTATTTAGAGATAGAAAAAGATGACCTAGGAAGTACAATTGGTGGTATCATTTCATCATGTTATAAAATTATGAAACTTCATAAACCTGACGCTCTATTAATTCTTGGAGATACTAACTCGGCCCTTTCTGCGATTGCTGCTAAAAGACTTAAGATACCAGTGTTTCATATGGAAGCTGGTAATCGTTGTTTTGATGAGAATCTACCAGAAGAGATAAATAGAAGGATAGTAGATCATATTGCTGATGTTAACTTGTGTTATAGTGAACAGGCAAGGAGGTATTTATATATGGAAGGAGTTTGTAAGGAGAGAACCTTTGTAGTGGGTTCTCCAATGGCAGAAGTATTGGTGGCCAATCAGGATAAAATTTTAAATAGCGACATATTAAAACGACTTAGCTTAAAGAAAAAAGATTATATTCTCCTTTCTGCCCATAGAGAGGAAAATATTGATAACGAAGAAAATTTTTATGAGTTAATGAACTCTGTAAATGCTTTGGCAGAAATATATGATGTAACAATCATTTATTCCACTCATCCTAGAGCTGAAAAACATATAAAAGAGAGAAACTATATATTCCATCCCAATGTTCGTTCTCTAAAACCTTTTGGTTTTTCAGACTATAATCATCTTCAAATGCATGCTTTATGTGTAGTCTCAGATAGTGGTACTTTACCAGAAGAATCAAGTTTTTTTAAATCCATTCCAGCGGTTTGTATTAGAACCTCAACTGAAAGGCCAGAAGCTATGGAGCAGGGTAATTTTATCATTGGAACAATATCTAAAAAGCAAGTGTTACAAGGGGTAGAGACTGCTATACAAATGTCTAAAAATATGCACATAGGGAGTCCTGTAGACTGCTATACAGAGGAGAATGTAAGCATTAAGGTTGTTAAAATTATACAAAGTTATACAGACATAGTAAATCAAATGGTTTGGAGGAAATGATACCATTAAATTTTGCTTGTTTTAGTCTTTTATTTTTCATTCCCTCAACCTTACCTTATTCGCGGCACTACGTCGTCTGCTGTCTTCAATGGCTGCATAGTGTTTTTTAGTAGTATTAACATCTTTGTGCCCTAACACATCTGCAACCAAATAAATATCACCGGTTTCTCTATATAGGCTTGTACCATAGGTACTTCTAAGTTTATGAGGCGTAATTTTTTTAAGGGTTGTAACAAGACCAGCATATTTTTTAACTAAATTTTCAACGGACTTAACACTTATTCTACGTTTTTGCATAGAAAGAAAAAGTGCGTCATTATGGTCACTCTCTGTAACAATTTGTTCACGTTCAACTAGATAGGTATCCAAAGCATCACGAACTTCTTCACCAAAATAAATGATGGATTCTGAACCACCTTTTCGTTTGATTTTAATGCCATCATTGTTAAAATCCACATCATTTATATTAAGGCCAACACATTCAGATACACGAATTCCTGTTCCAAGTAAGAGAGTGATTAGTGCGAGATCTCTAGCTTTGGTTTTGTTGTGATACTTTTGCTGGGATTTGGTCATGTTTTCTCCAGTTTCAACCTGATCAAGCATCTTAGCCACTTCATCTATGTCCAAACGAATGATTTCTTTTTGATAAAGCTTTGGAATGTCCACTAGGGCAGCAGGATTGGTCGTTATCATTTCTTTTTTAAAGTAATAATTATAAAAACTTCTAAGAGAAATTAATTTTCTCTTCTTTCCTGTTTCCTGATTGGTCTGTTCAGAGTCTCCTTTTTTGTAATAAGACAAGTGATCTAGGTATTCTTCTATGTCAACAGCTTTAATTTGATCTAACAAATCTACTTTAAAATCTTTTATGTTTATATCCTTAAGGGAAGGGTTATTATGTTTAAGGAAATCAAAAAAGACTCTTAAATCATATGCATAAGCAATTCTAGTCAGAGAAGATGTTGTAGGTTCGATTCCACGAAAAAACAAACTACAAAAAGCGGGTAGCTCCTTTATTATGTCTCGTAGTTTATTTGTATTTATTATATTCATCTGTTCGTGATAGTTATATTCTGCCATAATAAATCCTTTCAGTAAATTTTATATTCTTATCTATATTATTGAACTTATAAAAATGTCTGATATAAATATAAACGATTCAAACCCTAGTATAATGTAAGTCACTGATAAGTCCGCAATAAAGGATAAAATATAATACTATGTTCAATCTTTTTACATGACTAATATTTATTTACATTATAGCATGTATTTATTATTAAGACCATAAAAATGAAAATTATAAAAAAAATGACATAATTTTAACACTATTTAACATTATTGTTAGAATTGTATTATATTAAGATGAAATAGTAACAACAAACACATGTATTTTTTATGTATATGAAACGAATGTCTTGTATGAATCACAAATGAACATTGGCTAGTTTTCTTTTAAATTATGAATGATTGCTTTTTAGTTTTATATATTGACATAAATAGTTTGAATTTTAGTTATTGTGCGTTTCGTGTTTAGTAAATGAAGTGTGTTTCAGATACCTAAAAGGATTGGAGGTGCATCTGTAAGAAATTATGTTACAAAAATTAGCATGGGACCTATTATGAAAGAACTTTTCATAAAGGAGGGCTAACTTTTGTACCTAAAGAAACTATAAACCTGCACCACATAATAGCGGAAAGCAGATACATTATTGGAAGTGTTTATTTCCAAGTAATGATCAAATACAAAAGGATGAATGAAATAATGTTTAAGAAAAAAATGAAATATCTACCGATTATTATGTTAATTCTGTTGTGCTTACCTTTTACAAGTGTTTTAGCAGCTTCTAAGCTAAACTTATATTATTATGGTACCAAGCAGAATATAACCTATACCGGACAACAAGTGAAATATTATTATAATGGTGCAGCCATTAACATGAAAAATACGCCAGGTATCGTTATTGACGGAACTTCTTTAGCTTCCTTTAATGATGTTTTTGTAAAGTCATCTATCAAGATGAAATATACATATAATTCTTCAAAAGGTATTTTAACACTATCACAAAATGGGATAACCTTGGTTCTTACAGCTAATAGTAAGACAGCTACCTTAAATGGCAAGAAGGTGACTCTACCCATAGCGCCGATGAACATAAAATTTAAAGATCAAAAAATAACCAAATTATTTGTTCCAGCTAGATATGTGGCTGAGACCTTTGGTTATACATACACATGGAATAGTGCTAAGTCCACGGCATATATCACACAGCCTTTCATGATACATTATAATGGTAAGGATGTTGTTTACAAGGGTACAAAGGGGTCAGTAACTGTGGATGGTACTGACATTAATGTTTCCGATATGCCAAGTCTTATCATAGACGACACAGCACTGATACGAGCATGGAAAGTCTTTGCAACAGGATCAATCGGTGCGACTTATAAGTATAATAAGACCACTGGAGTTCTAACCTTAACAAAAGGCGAAACGAAAGTTACTCTAACAATGGGAAGCAAGATTGCAGATGTGAATGGTGTGTCAAAAACTATGGATACGGCTCCCCTTGTAGTTACAAATTTAAATAATAATACAGAGTATGTTATGGTACCAGGAAGTTTCGTGGCTACTTATCTAGGCTATGATTACAAATGGAATGGTAGTACGAAAACATCAGAAATTACAACAAAGTCAGAGGTGGTTATACCTGATACACCGGAAACAATTCCTGACGAAGAAACATTTCATTATGGATTAAGTCAAAGCTTTGTAGATGCATATACCACATTAAGTGAGTTACCTACTGCATTAGAAATATCAGAGGACAATGCATATATTGCTTATATTTCTAATATATCCAAAGAATTTATCAGTACTTCGGACAGGGAAATATATGCCATAACTGCTAATCAGCCATTTAGTAAAACAACAGCAGAAATTTCTGAGCAAACACTAAACATTAACATCAATCATTCCATAGTAAACCCTGTTACATATTCTCTTGGAGGAAACTATGCAGGCGATATTGTTACAAGTAATTCTTACGTAAACAATGAGAATGCATCACAAATTAGTATATCCTTATTAAACCCAAATACAAAGTATGCTCTTTCTTTATCAAATGATGGCTATACCTTATATGTAACTTTATATAAGAACTATATTAATAGTATTACTGCAGGGATTATAGATGGCAATGAATATATTAAATTCACAGGTTTAAGAGATCTTACAGTTCAGGTATCAGAGGCTAGCAATATACTTACGTTGGAATTTATGAATACCGTTAATGGGACAGGCGAATTAAATACTTCAACAGGTTTAAATAGATTTTTATCTATATCCACAGCGACTACGAATTCCTATCACGCAACATTTGTTTTAGAAATGGCTGATCATGTAAAATATACTGTGGAGGAAGAAGGAGATACCTATCGGATTATTTTTGAAGATTCTATAGAAAAGCCCTCATCTGAATATTCTGTAGAGTTTGCACTGCCTAGTGGTATTTCTCGTTCAGATATAACCACAGAAGATCGTTACTATGATAATAAAATATTATTTAAAATTCCAGGTGACCAGACAGGATTCTATAGCGAGAATCCAATTGCCTATTATAATCCGGCTATAACATCTGTATCGCTAAAATATGCCAATGGTTCAACCTATATAATGATAGCCACTAAGAAATTGCAAGGTTATAAGTACACGGATTTAGATGGAAAAGTTGGTGTTATTCTTGGAAATCCAAGAGATATTTATAAAAATATTGTGGTTCTTGATGCAGGCCATGGCGGTACCGATCCAGGTGCTATCAGGACGTTATACGGTAAGACTATTTTTGAAAAGGACTTAAACTTTAAAATTCTTTATACATTAACGCAGAAGTACTTTAATGACCCTAATTCAGAAATAAAGGCTTACTACTCTAGATATGATGATACTAAAGTGGATCTATATGAACGAGCTGCCTTTGCGACAAAAGTAGATGCGGATATTTTTATAAGTCTACATATGAATGCAAACACAAAAACCTCACCAAATGGAACGGAGATTTATTATTATTCCAAAAATACTTCTAAAACTTCATCTGGTTTAACTAGTAAAGGATTAGCTACTTATTTTCTAAATTCTTTACCAGGTGCCATAGGCACGAATAAAAGATATATTTCTTCTCAGAATTATGTAGTAACCAGGGAAACAAAAGTACCGGCTATACTGATTGAACTAGGATTTATGTCTAATGAAGGAGATTTAAGAAAGTTAACCGATAGTACCTTCCAGGAAAAAACTGCTAAAACTATATATGAAACTTTATGTAGTTTATTTAGAGCCTATCCTACAGGAAGATAACCCATATAACTATTTACATTCTGAAAGGAAACTATGCTAATGATAAGTACAAGTAGAAAAAAATGGGGTAAGTTGCTATTTGGATTTGTAATATTAATTGCAAGCTTTGGGATTTCAAATCCAGTTATGGCGGCTAAAGACACCCAAAGTCCTAAGATGTCAGTAACTCCAGATACGAAAGAACCTACCAACAAGGATATTGGTATTACTGTAAGAGGCAGAGATTCTTCAGGTATTTATGTGATGAAATACGCCAGTGGCAGTAAAGATCTAGAATACTTTAAGTCAAAAGGCAAAGTGTTAGTCCTTAACTCCACAGAAGCTACTTTAAAATTAAAACGCAATGGTACTTATACCTTTTATACTCGTGACAAAGCAGGTAATGGTAGTATTAAGAAAATTACAATATCTAATATTGATAAAGCACTTCCTGTTTTAGAGATCACCAAAAGTAATGATAAAATAACCAATGGGAATGTTGTTTTATCTATGCATATCGAGAAGACTGGTAGTGAAATAGAGAGCCTGACTTATCTTCTTGGCGAAAAGACAGAAGAAGATTTTTTAAATGCTGGTAAAACCATTCAGTTAAAACAATTGAGTGGTGATAGCAAAAAGAAAATCTATGAATATTCAGGTAGGCTTACTGTAAAAACCAATTATACCATTACATTTTTAGCAACAGATAAAGCAGGTAATAAAACACTTCAATTCATCAAGATTGATAATATTGATAAAAAATCCCCTAGTCTAACTTATAAACTAAATACCACAACTCCAACCAAGGATCCTATTACAATTACGGTTACAGGTACAGATGGAGAATCAGGGGTATCAAATGTCAGCTATTTAGCAGGTAAAAAATCTGTGGAAGATTTTAATACATCAACAGCTACACAGATTAAATTAAATGCCAAGAATTCTGGTCAGTTTAAAGTGGATAAGAATGGTTCTTATACGATTCTTATCAGTGATAAAGCAGGTAATCAAGTGGCTTTAGTAGTAACAATTTCTAATATAGATACCACATCACCTGTTGTTACCCTTGATTATAATATCATGAATCAAGCAGCTACCATTGATTTTACAGTTTCTGATAAGTCAGGCGTGAAAAATGTAACTTATCTAAAAGGTAAGAATACAAGTATTACTTCAGATAAATGGACAAATGGTAAGGATATTTCTAGTGCATCTGACTTTAAGGTTACCTCTGCTGGTAATTACAGCGTATTAGTAGAAGATATGGCAGGAAATAAGACCATTGAAGTAATCAACGTTGTATTGGAAATGAAAGCGGTGTGGATTTCTTATTTGGAATTTGCCTCCTTTGGAAAAGACGGATATTCAAAAGCACAATTTCAGAAGTTTATTGATACAATGTTTGATAATGTAGTATCTTTACATATGAATACCGTAATTGTACAAGTTAGACCATTTGCGGATGCTATGTATAAATCTTCTTATTTTCCTTGGTCTAAGTATGCAGCAGGAACCCAGGGGAAAAGCCCAGGTTATGATCCTTTAGCCTATATGGTGGAAGCAGCTCATGAAAGAGGCCTTGAAATCCATGCATGGCTTAATCCTTACCGAGTTACAACTGGAAGTACGGATGTAAGTAAGCTGGCAGCAGATAATCCTGCTAGGGTCTGGATGGAAGATGATAATACGAGTAATGACAGGAATGTACTTTCCTTTGGAGGAAATTTGTACTTTAATCCAGCGATAAAAGAAGTGCGTACGCTCATTACGAATGGTGTGAAGGAAATTGTCAATAACTATGATATTGATGGCATTCACTTTGATGATTATTTTTATCCTTCCCTAGGTAGTAAATATGCAAGCAATTTTGATGCAACTGAATATAAGGCTTATGCCACGGCTACGAAAGATGCTGGCAAAACACCTATGAACATAGGGAACTGGAGAAGAAACAATGTAAATACTTTAGTTAAAGGCATATATTCTGCTGTTAAGAAAATAGATGCAGATGTAGAATTTGGAATTAGCCCAGGAGGATTTATTGATTCTTTAAGTAGTGACTTGGGTTACTATGTAGATATTGATACATGGTTATCAAATGATGGATATGTAGATTATATTTGTCCTCAAATTTATTGGACGTTTTCCAATTCCTCTTACCCATTTGATAAAACCTTACAAAAGTGGTTAAAGGCAAGATCAAGTTCCACTGTAAAAGTATATGTTGGTATAGCAAATTACCGAGCTGGTTCAACCCTTGAAGCAGATTGGAAAAATGATGTGGATGTTCTTCGTAATCAAGTAACATATGCAAGAGATACTGGACTTGTAGATGGATTTATGTTCTTTAGATATGACTTTTTCTATAATAAAGTTACTAAACCTGGTGTAGATAGGTTGCTTGAGATATTGAAGTAAATGTATGATTATAAAGACTTCTTGATTTTTATGGAATCAAGAAGTCTTTTTCTGTGTTGACATGAAGTCTAGACAAGAGTAATGGTAATATAGACAAGAATATTAGCCATGTAGACAAGAGTTTTTAACTGTATAGTCATGGAGTTTTTTCAATCAATACTTGGGTCTATATGGTAATCGCAGGTTGTTTTAAATAAAGTAATCGTATTATTTGCTACAATATCATGATATAATTTCTTGTAATAAATTTTGATGGCTTATGAATGTTTACATAAATATATTATGTAAACTAAAATAGAATTTATGTTAGCATATATATTAGGAGAGAGAAGAAGTAAAAGTATTCTATAAGTGTACTAAGTATGGTTTTAATGAGGCTTGAGAATCTATACAATTATCTAAGAACTATTTTATTTAAGAATGATTAAACAAAAACTGCCACTTTATGATTATTCAATCAATAAAGTGGCAATTATTTATAATGACTCCAAGGGGATTTGAACCCCTGTTACCGCCGTGAAAGGGCGGTGTCTTAACCGCTTGACCATGGAGCCTTAACGAAGATTAGTATACTATATACGAATAAGAATGTCAACTGAAATTTAAATATTTTTTTAATTTTTTTAATAATATATATAGTTTATACAAGTGTAACAAATTTATTGTATTAGGTTTAAAAACTTCAAAGTAATATAGATTACATATTGATTACATGAAGGCTTTCAGGAAATAAAAAAACTTATCACAGAAGTGATAAGCAATTTTATAATGACTCCAAGGGGATTTGAACCCCTGTTACCGCCGTGAAAGGGCGGTGTCTTAACCGCTTGACCATGGAGCCCCAACGAAGACTAGTTTACTACATAAAAAGAGCCTTGTCAACAATTATTTATTTTATTTTTTAAATTTTTTGAAATGTTTATAATAATCGTACAAAAGTAGCATAATTTTACATAAAAGTACTTTGGGTACTATTAGGACATATACCTATTATCTCTTAAAAAATAAAATATATGTACATTTGCCAGAAATATAATATAATGTAATTTATGTGTTATTAAGGTTACATTATGGTAAATATAAGAGAATAGTATGATTGAAAATTTTTGTTATATTGTTCATGATCTTGTACCAACAATAGAAAGGTTTGAATAAAATGAGTAATATGAATTTTGATGATTATAAATTAGATGAGGATCTAAAGAAAGCGTTGCATGACTTAGGATTTTATCATCCTACTCAAGTTCAGGAAGAAGTAATACCTGTAGCCTTATGTAAAAAGGACATTTTTGTGAAGGCCCAAACGGGTAGTGGTAAAACGGCAGCCTTTGCTATACCTATATGTGATTCGATCAACTGGCTTGAAAATAAACCACAGGCTCTTGTGTTAACACCGACTAGAGAATTGGCTGTGCAAGTAAGAGATGATTTTACCAATATTGGTAGATATAAGCGAATTAAAGCGGCTGTTGTGTATGGTAGACACTCTTTTGCAACGGAAAAGACGGAATTAAAGCAGAAAAATCATGTAGTAGTAGGAACGCCAGGTCGTGTTATGGACCATATAAAAAGAGGCACATTAAATTTAAGTAAATTAGAATATGTAGTGCTAGATGAAGCAGACCAGATGCTTGATATGGGTTTTATTGATCAAGTTGAATATATATTAAAGGAATTACCAGATCATATTGTAACCATGATGTTTTCTGCTACAATGGATGATAGAGTCGGTAGGATCGCTGCAAATTATATGAAAGATAGTACCCATATTGATGTGAGTGAGAAAAATGTAGTAACTTCAGACATTGAACATGATTATTATTTAACCACTGAAGAAGAAAAATTTCAATTACTCCAAGAGGTTACCATCATAGAAAATCCAGACTCTTGTATTATTTTTTGTAGAACGAAAGACCGTGTGGATAATATCTGTGACAGACTATCCCAGATAGGTTATTCTTGTGATAAAATACATGGTGGTATGGAACAAGAAGACCGATTAGATAGTATGAAGCGTTTTAAAAGAGGGAAATTCAGATATTTAGTAGCTACAGATGTTGCAGCAAGAGGAATTGATATATCAGATATTTCATTAGTTATAAATTATGAGGTTCCATTTGATCAAACTACTTATGTACATAGAACTGGTCGTACAGGTCGTTTAGGAAGTTGTGGACGCGGCATTACTTTGATTACTGATGGAGAGACCAGATATCTGAAGAATATCGAAGAATTTATTGGGTTTGAGCTAAAGTTACTTAAAAGACCTGAGCCAGAAGAAGTATTGCGTTTAAAACCTGCTTTTGAAGAGAAATTAAATAGAACACCAGAGATTAAAACACTAAAAAGTGATAAATTAGATTGTGATATTTTGAAGCTTAAATTTTATGGTGGTAAGAAAAAGAAACTTAGAGCTACCAATTTTGTAGGAGTTATTTCTAATATTGAAGGCGTAACAGCTGAGGATATCGGAATTATAACAATTCAAGATACCCTCACCTATATTGAAATACTGAACGGAAAAGGTCCTATTGTATTAAATACGATGCATTACACTAAAATTGGTGGAAAGTTATTAAAAGTAATGAAGATAGAGGAGTAATTAAGCTTTAATTGCCCAGCGCAATTTTGCGGAACGAGCTCTGCTATTAGAATTACATTCCTGCGCAGAGGGACGAATGGCATCAGGAGCTATTTCACTATAGATACCTTGACGTGCAAAATTTTTAAAGGATTTTTTCACCAAACGGTCTTCACCGGAATGAAAAGTAAGTATAGCAACCCTTCCCCCAGGAGCTAGGGCGTTGGGGAGTTTTTCTAAAAACTCATATAATACCTCATATTCATTATTTATATCTATTCTTAAGGCTTGAAAGCATCGTCTACAAGCCTTTTTAATTTCTTCTGGTCTTTCCTTTTCAGGAATAAATTTTAGTGCCTCGACAATAATATCTTTTAATTGTGTAGTAGTTGCTATTTCATTGCCCCTTTTGATTGCAGTCACTATTCCCTTTGCAATGATTTCTGCATTAGGCTCATCAGCATTTTCCCATAACATACCTTGCAATTCGTCTTGTGTTATGGTTTTAAGGCGTTCTGTGGCGGAAATACCACGATTGGGATTTAATCTTAAATCAAGAGGCCCATCACTTCTAAAAGAAAATCCTCTGTCAGGATTGTCTATTTGCATAGAGGACACTCCTAAGTCTGCTAGAATAAAATTAAGAGGACCTGAGGTTTTAATAACTTCATCTATATTAGAAAAATTAGTTTGTATAGTAGTTAATAGATCAGGACCAAATCCTAGCTTTTCTAAACGTTCTCTAGTGCGAGGTAATTCTATGGGATCCACATCGGTTGCGTACAAATGACCTTGAGATTGTAGGCATTTTAACATCTCAGCGGAATGTCCTCCAAACCCTAGTGTAGCATCTAGACCAACTTGTCCTGGTTGGATTTGTAGAAATTCTAATATTTCATCTACACAGATAGAGCGGTGCATACCGGCAGGTGTATTGCCCTTTTGTATGACTTTTTCAATAGCCTCTGTATATTTATCAGGCTGTAATTCTTTATATTTTTCACTAAATGTTCTTGGATGGGTTCCTTTATATCTTACACGTCTTTGGTGCTTTGGCTCTTGACTTTGTATTTGATGATCCATGTTATCCTCCATATTATATAAATTACTGAAAGTTTACTCAAACCATATGATACCAAAGATGTATATTAAAATCAAATAAATCGTAATATTTGCTTTAAACTGGGTTGTATTAAAGCAAATTGTATGTACTAGAAATGTGTTTTTGAGTAAAATTAGGTACTATGTGGTTAGATTGTACATTTGATAATAAATATTTTTGTTGTGTATAGATTTTTATAGTTGTTTAGTGGTATGATGTAATACATGTTCTAAAAAACTTGATAAAATATAAATTAGGAGTAAATATGCAATTTAGAGATTTAAATATAATCCCAGAGATATTAAAGGCACTAGAAAAAGAAAACTATAGTTTACCAACACCGATACAAGAAAAAGCCATCCCAGCAGTATTAGATGGCAAAGATTTATTAGGATGTGCACAGACAGGAACTGGCAAAACAGCAGCATTTGCTATACCAACTCTACAAAATTTAAGCAAAGATTTTGTAAATAACAAAAAGACTAAGAACATTAGGGCACTTGTTTTAACACCAACTAGAGAACTTGCTCTTCAGATTTTTGAAAGTTTTAATACCTATGGTAGATATATGAACTTAAAATCCTGTGTAATTTTTGGTGGTGTAGCGCAAAAACCACAAGAAGAGAAGCTAAAGCAAGGAGTAGATATTTTGATTGCTACACCAGGTAGGTTACTTGATTTGATGAATCAAAAACAAGTAGATGTATCTCAAATTAAAATGTTGATTCTTGATGAAGCAGATCGTATGTTAGATATGGGGTTTATTCATGATGTTAGAAAAATTATTCATAAGACGCCTGCGTATAAACAGACACTTCTTTTCTCTGCCACAATGCCACAAGACATTGCTAATTTATCCAAGGATTTATTGAGGAATCCTGTCAAAATAGAAATAACTCCTGTGTCTACAACTGTAGAATTGATAGAGCAGTACGTGTATTATGTAGATAAAGTGAACAAAAAGAATTTAATATTACATGTCCTTGAAGATGAAAGGATAAAACAAGTATTAGTATTTTCACGTACGAAGCATGGAGCAGATCGTATTGTGAAGCAGTTAATACGTGAAAATATTTCCGCAAGTGCAATACATGGTGATAAATCACAAGGAGCTAGACAGAATGCATTAAATGATTTTAAGAATAAAAAGATTCGTGTTTTGGTTGCTACAGATATCGCTGCTAGAGGAATAGATATTGAGGAGCTTTCTCATGTGATTAACTATGATCTTCCTGAAGTTGCAGAGACTTATGTTCATAGAATCGGTCGTACCGGTAGAGCGGGATTGTCCGGTGTATCCATATCGTTTTGTGATTTTGATGAAATAGAATTGTTAGAAAATATTCAAAAATTAATTAGGAAGCGTCTAAAGGAGATAAAGGAACATCCATTTCCACTTGTTCATAATTTTCCATCAGAAAAGAAAACACAACCAAGAAGAGAACCAAAGAAGACTGATACAGCAGCCAATGAGCAAAGTGATAGAAGAGGGCGGTCTACTTCTGAACAAATGAAAAGCAAGAGACGGTCTACAGCTGTAGAAAAAACAGATAAAGGTAATTCTAGTCATAAAAACAATGAAATAAAAAAGAAATTTCGGATGGCTGCAGATGGAACATTAAAAGAGAAAAGAAGCAATTATAGGTCTAATAAGAAAAATAGCATAAAAGATAAGTAAAGCCATAAATTGCCGGAAATGATTGTAATATTTAATGGTTGACAAAAAATTAACATACTTTAAAGATTAGAAAATGTATTAGAGTATTTACTTAATGCTCAAAAAGAGTTATATAGTTATATCATAATATATAGAACTAGGAATACGTGATAATTCTATATATTATGATAGCCATTCTTGTGTAATATCTGAGTATATGTATATAAATATAAATTTGTTGAAAGCAATTATAATATAGAATTTTTATAATTATTATGTATGAGTTAGATATTTGAACTTAAAGTGATTAGTGTATGATTTAGTAGTTATTGATTAGGAATTACCTAATTAAGTAATTCGTTAGATTAATTTGTTATTGCTTAATTAAATACTCAGTGATGCAAAAGTTTAAAATAAGAATGTGATAAATTATATTGAGCATTACTTGAGATGAATCTGAATTTCTTTGATAAAAAGAGCTAGGGGTTATAAAGGATATAAATGAAAAGAATTTGATGAGTAATTGTAAAAATATAAATTTGTGCGATATATGATATATTATATATAGATATTATATGTTAAAATCTAGTCGTATAGAGGTGACTTCAACAAAAATATACCCAACTATTCGTTAAACTTGCGTTTTGCGAATAGTTGTTTTTTATACAATTCTACTATAAATTGTTTTTAAGAACGTAATTGTCCATTTGCACCAAGTTGATACAAGGTGGATGGAATTGCATGAAGTTGATACAAAAAGGATGTTTTTATTGCATTAACTTGATACAAAAAGTATGAAATTGTACCAAGTTGATACAAAAAGTATGGCGTTATTGTAATATATTGCATCAAATTGATACAATAAAAATCCTTATATCTATTCTACATTACTAAACATATAATTTTCATCTTCACGTGAAACAACAGAAACATTATCTAGAATCAATCCTCTAATATTGTTGGCTTTTAATCCGTATTTTCCTACTGCATTCACATTTTCCAATCTTATATTCTTAAGAGGGCTTTCCGGTAGTCCTGTTAAATAAATAGCATTACCTGTAATAGTATCTACTATGATATTCTTAAAAGTAATATCCCTCATTATAGTAGTACTCTCATCAAACTCTTCTGCTTCATTTGGGTCAAAGGGTTCTTTACCGTAAAACTGATCTATATAAATGGCTCCTCTGAACCATTTACAGTCTTTATGTGATAAATCATAATTCTTAAAGGTAATATCTTCATATCTTATATTTTCTATTATGCCACCTCTACCTCTGCGTGCCTTCACGCTGCCAATACTATAGGCATCCTGGAAATCACAGTCCTGTACAAACACGTTTCTTACAGAACCCGATATTTCACTCCCTACAGCGACTCCAAAACCACTCCTGAATCTGCAGTTTGTAATTCTTATATTTTCTGAAGGTATTCCTACTTCTCTGCCTTCAGCATCTCTACCTGATTTTATGGCTATACAGTCATCCTGGCTGGCAATCATGGAATTAAAAATGAATACATTGCTGGTTGAATCAGGATTTAGCCCATCACCATTTGCAATATTCATGTATCTATTGCCGTCTTCATCCTTCCTGGTATATATTTTAATATTATTTACACTGACATCATTGCAGTATACCAGATGTACGCACCATGCTGGTGACTGCCTTACGGTAATGTCTTTAAGATAAAGACTGTCCACATTTCTTATGCATACAGCTCTTCCAGGCTTTCCTTTACTTTCAGCTAATTCTTTCTGCCTTAAAATACAACCATTTGCATCTATTTTACCAAGCCCATCAATTGTTATATTTTCCAATCTCTCATTTTCAGAAACTCCAGTATTTATGAGGCTTGCATAACATATATTTTCCATACCTTCCCATCTGTATTTAAATAAGGGATAATCAGCTAAATCGATGCTTCCTAAGAGCATTCCTCCCTCTTCAATATAGAGAGTCATATTGCTCTTTAAAAATATGGCACCTGTCAAAAAGGTTCCCTTAGGAACATAAATTTTACCTCCATAAGAACAAGCATTGATAGCATTTTGAATTGCAGTGGTATTTAGAGTCTTACCATCCCCTACGGCTCCAAAAGAGGTAATGTCGAAAAGTTCTGATTCTACTTTTGTGTATACTTTAATTGTATTGCTTTTTAATGATAATTCACCATTTTTTATTACGGTACATATATATGCTTCATATTCCTGTGCACTTACTAAATTAGTTACAGTATAGTCCGTATTTTTAGTAATTGCCTCTATTTTACCATTAATGTATATTTGATACACTACTATATCTGCAGTGCTTTTTGGTTTATCCCATAAAAGTGATATAGTTTTTTCTGTTTGAGAAGCAGGTGGTGCCATCAAATTAAGAGGAATAATATCTAAATTTTTGTTGATTTTTTTAATTTCGTTCATCTTTATCTCTTCCTTTCTAACTTTGCTTTACACAAAATAGGTAATACATTTTTATCATAGATTTATTAGTTCCTATTTATTTAATTTAGAAAAAACTTCTTAGTTTGTTCCACAAAAAATATCTTCAATGTATTTTTTGATATGTATACTTATGTCAGTCTACAATTGAAACCAGAGGGACGGTTCTGTTGGGTTACCCCTGGTTTACATGGCCGCCGTCATCATAGCCTTCATCTGTCGAGAAATCGACTGATAATTCATTCCCTGTTTGAACCAATTCTAACAATTGCTTCCGGCTAACATTTATCTTCGGCGCAAAATCATCCGAGGTGAGATAATCCATGATTTGCTCACGAAGGTAGCAGGCCGCTGGATTATGTGGTTCTATATGGAAGGTACATACTACACAACCACCTTTCCCAACACCAACTTCGAAGAGACTTGCCTGTTTGCGGATGAGCTTATAACTACTTACCATTTCAATAATTGGCTCAAATGGAAGGTTAAGATCATCAAAGACAACCGTAGCTCCCTTTTCGATCATGGAGTAAAATTGCCAATCACAATACCCCTCGTGAGGGAACTTACGTGTAATTGGATGATCATATATAACCGTAGCATTATTCCCCTGAACACGTCCACCTGACATTATCTGAAAGGTTGTTGGTAACGTTGAAAATACATCTCCTCCTAATAAGAGTACTCTACCTCCTTCTTTCATAAACTCAATGGCTGTCTGATCCAGATTGTTCAGGATGTTCACCTTTATATCACTACCTGAATCTTGCTTGGTACGTTCCTCTGGAAATGCCCAAAAATCCCATTGGTTTTCAATATCATACTTCTCAGAAGTCAAACGTGCCTTAAGAATTAGACGTGTGGCGCTTGTGAGTCTACCAATCGTCATTGTAATTGCACCTAACGCAGTTACTTGTCCATTGAATGCCTGCTCTACTACTTGTTCCCCACGATCAATAATTACCTGCATGTCATCCACGAGCTGCCATTGCAGACTTCCATGTTCTAGGTGGCTCCCATTGTATAATGAAGCATACATTGCAATCCTTCGATGTTCACCGAAGTAGAGGTTACGATCCACTCCACAATCCGCCAACAGCACACTTTCTCGATTAAAGCGTAATACATCTTCTCTCGTAAATCCTGCCTTTAGCTCATAGAATTCATTTAATATACCAACTGCATAACCAGTACGATGCCAATGGCAATCAATTGCACCTAAGAGATCATACCCCGATACCATGTCACAACGACGCGCCTGCTCGATACTGTATTTTACAATCTGTTTCATCCATTTACAAGAATTCTGATAATACAGAGCAGCATTCTTTAGAACGCCTCTTTCCTCCATGTGTTTACGTACTGCTGAGAATAGATCTGCTCCGATACGGGTATTTGCATAACGATGCTCCAGATCAAGATTTAGATAGCTATCATTAATTCCAACTTCATGCATTAGACAAGGCTGAGAAAAGATGGAGAGTCGTTGTCTCATCAGAGTGTCATCTGTCGCTAAGGAATGATAGCTAAATAACGCACCATGTGGAGCATACACATCACTTACCGCATCCAAACGTTTTAATCTTGCCGCATTATGTGGATATGGCTCATTCACATAACCTAGAGCAGTTTCATCAAGTTCATATTCAATCGCCCTAAGGCCTTCCATCGGATTAAATAAACTGTCTGGTGCTAGTCTCTTACAATGTGCTGCCATCTGCTCTAGATGCATTAACATAAATTCATCAATTGCAACTTCGTTCCCACAACAATAAACCACGACAGACGGATGTCTACGACACGTCATTAGGATATCCAGCCAGTCACTCTCTATGAAACCATTTGGTGCTTCCACCTGTAACATCATCCCAAGCTCGTCAGCTGCCTCTAAGCATTCTTCCGGAGGAGTCCAAGTATGAAAACGAACCCAGTTAAATCCCAATTGTTTCAGAATCTTTAAGGAATCCATATAATAAGCACGTGAGGTTGGTACAGTACATGTCTGAGGGAAATATGCGTGATCCGTCAATCCTCGAAGTAGAATTGGTTTCTTATTCAAAAGCAATTTATTACCTAAGGTATCCATATAACGCATACCAAATGCTTGCTCTAACATGTCTAAGATACCGTCATCATTATATAAGGTGAACCGCAGTGTATATAGTTTGGGATGTCGGTCCGACCAAGGCTGTAATCCATAGATCTCAGTCTTCCATAGAACGATTGGCGCATGTATAGCTTTCGAACCTTCTGCAATTACACAATCTTTCGTAGAATCAATAATTTCCCATCGAATGTATTTCTTAGCACTTATCTCCTTCTCCTGAACCTGTACTTCCCAAATGAGTTCATCCAATTCTTTTGTTGTATGAACATAGCAATCCTGCAGGCGAGCTTCTCTGCAGACTTGCAAGAATACAGAACGAGTGATACCCGCACTTTTCCCCTTATAACCGCGAATACTACAACCAATTCTGTCTTCTCTGATATTGGACACGGCAATCACCAACTCGTTCTCTTCTCCAGGTTTTAATGCTTCATCGATATTAAACTCAAATGGCGTCAGATGTCCCAAATGATAACCAATCAGTTTACCATTCAGCCATACCCAACCTTCAAGAGTAATTCCACCAATACATAGTGTGACGCAGCAGTTTCCCCAGTCTTTAGAAGCTTGAAATACCTTTTTGTACCACCCAGTTCCGAGTAAGAAAGGCAAGGAAGCATCCGGTGGTTTTGCTGCTCCTAATGGCATCGAATCAATTCGTCTAAATTCAGGGTTGAATTTGCAATCTCGTGACCAAAAATCGGTATATTTTAAACGATCCGTATAGTCGTCCCAATAGCCCGGAACCGGCATTTTAACATGATACATATTGGATTTTGCTAACTTAGGATTCTCAAGGTTAGGTAAATTCCTCTCATAGGTAAAATCCCAATCACCATCCAGAGACATGATATTTCTTGTTTTCATATGTATATTCACTCCTTTAATAAGATAAGTCTTAGCGTTACTGTTCACTCTTACCTCGTTCATAGCAACAATTATTCAAACAAAGTGCAAAAGGCGCAATTTGTGTGAAACACTCGCAGCATATGCAAAAGACGCATATGTTGACTTCGCGGAATATTACCTGTTAACAGTAACGCCTTGGCTAACTGATACATCTCTTATTATAGAGATTGGCATGCAAAAGAGAATATGATATAGTATTATATAGCTATCCAAAAGTAAGATTCACAGGTGGATTCAATGGAGGATATTACACAAAGGAAACTGATAATAGCTGATAAGACACATCATCGTAGCGAGGGCATGAATGAATACAATAAATAGAAATATGGACATTTTTAACGAATTAACAGAATATATCAATATACGGATGAAATCCTACCGTAGACTTGATCACGAGATTAATTGGCGAGAACATAAAAGCCACATTGATTATGACCTTTGGTTTGTTCTAGCAGGCGATGTCGACATTACAATCAATGGCACTACACATACTGCAGTTCCTGGAGATGTTATTCTGTATAAACCACATTTACCCTACATAGCTTCTGCTTATAGATGTAACTGTCAATTTATCTATGTACATTTTGACTTTGAAATAGGGGATCAAAAGAAAATACTAGATGCCTTTCAAGTTTTTGGTATTATACCATCAACTTTCATTCAGAAGGAAGCATTACTATTCCGACAAGCATTGGAGCAATCAGAACAACCTAATTTACCAAACAATTGCCTATATCTAAAGGCCTGCTTAACTCTTGTCATATCAAAAATAATTGAAATCTCTGCTAGAGATCACCAAATAACTACATTTCCAATCGAAAGCTCATCACAAAAATCTAAGAAAAGTCTCGAGACAATGCGACCAGTCTTACAATACATTGATAACAACCTGCAAGAATCAATTAAAATTCAAACTCTTGCAGAACTTTCTGGGATGTCTGAAAAATATTTTATTGTTTATTTTAAAGAAGTTTTAGGAATCTCACCAGGACAATATATCTATCAGATAAAAATGAATCGGGCAAGAGAGTATCTTTATGGAAAAAAATATTCAATCCAACAAATATCCAGCTTTCTAGGCTATTCAAGTCCATTTTCCTTTACTAAAGCCTTTAAGAAGTATTATCATATACCACCATCTAAATTTATATAGGTGACAGAAGGGCACTGTCTCACTTTCGATTTCGCTCTTACCTATTGTTTATCCATGATTAAAACAGGTATAATAATACCATATCAGACTTTCATTACATATATAAGAAAAGTCATGAAATTTAAAATAATAGAAAATGAAAGCAAATAGATGAATGGTTTACCTTAGTACAAATTGATACTGATACTTTTATAATTAGCGAATATCTACATTGGGGAGAGTCTCTTTTGAAAATAATTAGATTTTTGAAACCAAAGGTTATATATTCTATTCATTTTTAGAGTTGAATGGAAAATTTGAAGTACATGTGGTGATATCTACATTATATTCCTCATCAATTAAAATATAGTCACAATTATATTTTTTACATAATTCTAGATTTGTTAAGTTTTCTTTGATCAATAAATCCTTGTCATAAAAATCATCATGGATACGGGCTTCAATCACGCTAGCATATTTCTTTATATCATCAAAATGCGTTTCAATATAATTTGGTGACATAACTAAGCATATAAAATGAATATGTTTCGCATATTCTTCTGTAAAGTAGGTCCTCCAATTATGTGGAAAATAGCAACCTTCCATTATCATATTTTGTTTGTTTTCAATTGCAGTTTTTAT
>JBKEAO010000097.1:0-3422 GCA_047972335.1 Anaerocolumna sp.
ATTGATACTAGTTTAAAAGCTGGTGCAGTAGGATTATTTATTGTCATTATTTTTATGATTGCAGTTTATTTTGTACAAGGACTTGCAGCTTCTATTGCATTATTGTTGTATGTAGCAGCAATTATTATGCTGTTAAATGGCTTTGATATGACATTGACCTTACCAGGTGTGGCGGGTATTATTCTCTCGATTGGTATGGCAGTTGACGCCAATGTTATCATCTTTGCTCGTGTTAGAGAAGAACTTGCAAGTGGAAAATCAGTGCGCAATTCAATTAAATCTGGATTTGATAAGGCATTATCAGCAATTATTGATGGTAATATAACTACATTAATTGCTGCTGGAGTATTATTGCTATTAGGACCTGGAACGGTTAAGGGATTTGCGCAGACGCTGGCACTTGGTATTGTTTTATCCATGTTTACAGCTTTAGTTATTACAAAGTTATTAGTGAATGCATTCTATGCATTGGGGATTAAAGATGCAAAATGGTATGGTGTAGGCAAAAGTATGCCAACAATCAACTTTTTATCTCGCAAAAATGCATTTTTCATTGTTTCTATCGCCTTGATTGCATCTGGATTCATTTTTATGGGAATCAACAAAGCTTCTACAGGTGACTTCTTAAATTTCAGTTTAGAATTTAAAGGTGGAACAGCAACTACAGTTTCTTTTAATGAAAATAAAACACTGGAGGATGTTAATTCAGATATCGTTCCTTTGGTTGAAAGTCTCACAGGAAGTGCAGTACAGATTCAAACCGTACAAGATTCAACTGAGATAATATTTAAAACCAGCTCCTTAAATGTGGAACAAAGAGAAGCATTGAATGAATTGTTTATAAATGATTTTGGCGTAAGTGAAGACATGATAACATCAGAAACAATTAGTTCAACTATAAGTTCAGAAATGCAAACAGATACTATTTTAGCAGTTGGTATCGCTATTATATGTATGTTAATTTATATCAGAGTTCGATTTAATGACTTCAGATTCGGTGCTAGTAGTGTAATTGCCCTGCTTCACGATGTACTTATTGTGTTAGCTTTTTATGCGGTGGCAAGAGTTTCTGTAGGTAATACCTTTATTGCTTGTATGCTAACGATAGTAGGATATTCAATCAATGCAACTATTGTAATTTTTGATCGAATTCGTGAAAGCTTGGCAACTATGAGTAAAAAAGATGATTTACAAGGAGTGGTCAATAAGAGTATTTCACAGACACTTTCAAGAAGTATTTTTACCTCTCTGACAACCTTTATAATGGTTGCAACTTTATATGTATTTGGTGTTTCTAGTATTCGTGATTTTGCACTGCCTTTAATGGTAGGTATTTTATGTGGTACGTATTCTTCCGTTTGTATTACTGGTGGATTATGGTATGTATTAAGAACCAAGTTTCCACAAAAAGCGAAGTAGTTAAAATAACAAATAAGTAAAAGTTAGTAACTATTTAGAGCGTATTTGAAAAATTTGACTTTGAACCCGTAAAACAGGAATAGTTACAAAAGTTATATAAAAAATGGAACCGAAAATTTCTCGCAGGTCGTGAAACTTTCGGTTCTTTTACAAAGTGAGATATTTGTGACAATTAAATCCTGCAAAGAATTTACATTGATTAAGCTGTATCTCAAGTAAAATTGCGATATGAAAGGGGACTATATTGAAAAATCAGAGATTTATCATTATTTATTTAGGCAGTATCGCAAGTAAACTTGCGATATGCAAGGGGACTAGATTGAAAAATCAGAGATTTTTCATTATTTATTTAGGCAGTATCGCAAGTAAACTTGCGATATGCATGGGGATTAGTATGGAAAAATGGTTTATTACAACGAAAAATGCGGATTTTAATAAATGGGCGGAAGAATTTCACATCTCCCCTGTTTTAGCAAGAATAATTAGGAATAGAGATATTACAGAAACAGAGCAAGTTCGAAAATATTTGTATGGTACTTTAGAGGATTGTCATTCTCCTTGGCTGATGGATCAAATGGATGTATCAGTTAAGTTGGTTATGGAGGCAATAGCCCTTGGAAAAAAAATCCGAATTATTGGGGATTACGATGTAGATGGTATTTGTTCCACGGTTATATTGCTGAAAGGACTGACTGCACTGAATGCATGGGTGGATTCTGCAATACCCCATAGAATTACAGATGGATATGGTTTGAATGAGCATTTGATTCAGGCGGCATATGAGGATAAAATTGACTTAATTATTACCTGCGATAATGGAATTGCAGCTAGTAAACAGATTCAAATTGCAAAAGAGTTGGGGATGTCTGTGATTGTGACGGATCATCACGAAGTACCTTATATTGAAGAAGATGGTAAAAGAGAGCAGTTATTACCTCCAGCAGATGGCATTATCAATCCTCATAAGGAAGAATGCCAATATCCATTTAAGGGGATATGTGGAGGACTAGTTGCGTATAAATTTATAAAAGCCCTTATGGAAACAGCAGTAAAGGAAAGTGCGTTTGTGTATAATGAGGAATTAAATAAGGAATTATTGCAGTTTGCCGCAATGGCAACCGTATGTGATATTATGGAATTAAAAGAGGAAAACCGCATTATTGTCAAAGAAGGATTAAAGCTTATTCGACAAACTAACAATGAAGGAATGAAAGCGTTGATGGAGGTAAATAAGATTGCACCTGAAAATATAGAGGTGTATCATCTTGGATTTGTAATCGGCCCTTGCCTCAATGCAACAGGAAGATTAGATTCTGCAATGCGTTCCATTGAACTTTTTAATTGCGCTGACAAAAGAAAAGCAATGACAATTGCGCAAGAGTTAAAGGAATTAAATGAAAATCGAAAAAACATGACGATAGCTGGAACCAAGAAAGCACAGGAGTATATTGTTGAAAAAGGTATCCTAGAGCAAAGTGTTTACATGATATATTTGCCAGATGTGCATGAATCACTTGCGGGTATTATTGCAGGAAGAATAAAAGAAAGCTACCATCATCCTGTGTTTGTATTGACCAAAGGAGAAGAAGGTGTCAAGGGTTCTGGTCGTTCCATAGAAAATTATAATATGTTTGAAGAAATGAGTGTTTTAAAAAAATATTTCACAAAATTCGGTGGGCATAAAATGGCAGCTGGATTGTCTATGAGAGAAGAGGATATTGATAATTTTAGAGAAGAAATTAATCAGAAATGTACATTGACAAAGGAAGATTTTGTTGCAAAGGTTCAGATTGATATTGCTTTGCCATTTTCTTATGCAAATGAAACATTTGTAAAAGAACTTGCTTTTTTGGAACCTTATGGAATGGGGAATGGCAAACCGCTTTTTGCTCAAAAAGGAATGAGATTGAAATGTGCACAAAGAATAGGCGCAAAACAAAATTATCTCAAACTTTTCATGATAGATACACAAGGTGGGAATGTAGAAATGATGTATTTTGGTG
>JBKEAO010000114.1:0-37920 GCA_047972335.1 Anaerocolumna sp.
AAGTTAGCTTAATATTTGATTTAAAATGTGTTATAAAAACAATACGTTGTGTTATAAAGCGTGAAGGGGTTAGAGAAGGTATACAAGAAGAGGGTCATTATGAAAAGAGTTCTGGTAATTGGTGCTAATAGTTACATAGGCAAGAAATTTTATGAGTATGTAAAGCTAGAAAAGAAGGAAGAAATACTTATAGATATGGTCAGTGCTTCCGATGATGGATGGAGAAAGGTAGACTTATCTCAATATGATAGCATTCTACATTTGGCGGCCATTGTTCATAAAAAAGAAAAAAAGAGCATGAAAGAGCTATACTATCAAGTAAATTATAGATTGGCGGTTGAAGTTGCTAAGAACGCCAAAGAAAATAGGGTTGGTCAGTTTATTTTTATGAGCACGGCTGCTGTCTATGGTGATGGGGCAACTTGTATAACAAAGAACACTGTGCCAAAACCAACTACTTATTATGGAAAGACAAAACTAGCAGCAGAAAATGATATTAATAAGCTAAGTGATGATAAATTTAAGGTTGCTATTATACGGCCTCCTATGGTTTACGGAGAAGGGTGTAAGGGGAACTATGCAAAGCTTGAAAAGTTGGCGAAATATACACCGATTTTTCCGGAGTATCATAATAAGAGAAGTGCTATAGAAATAAACAATTTGCTTATAGTTTTGTCAAGTGTAGTATTAGAAGAGCAATATGGCTTTTTTCATCCTCAAAATAAGGAATATATGGACACGTGTGTTGAGATTTTAAAAATAAGTAAGAACATAGGAAAGCGTACAGTGTTAGTTAAAATTCCAACATCTATTATCAAGTGTTCAAACTGTATATTGCCAACTTTCAAAAAAATGTTTGCGGACTGTTATTATAAACATGCTGATTACTTAAATTTTTAAAAATGAAAGTAAACAATCTAATTTAACTTATGTAATAAAAAATAAAATTAATATGTGAAATAATTTTACTAGGATGTTAACTGAAAGATAAAAAGAAAACGATATTCATTGATTAAAAATAATTTTAAAAGTTTAAAAGCTGTATTAAATAATTAAAGGATGAATGAGGACTTATGGCAGAATTGAAAATGAAATATTAGTAAAAGTACGAGCAGGTGAGGAGTAGATACTAAGACGAAGAGGATATTCTTATTAAAAAAAGAATTACATTTTCAAATTTGTATTTATAAATTAGGCTATATTAACTTTTTTGAATTAGTAGTAAATTTTTTCGAAGATGTTTAACTAGATTATTGCCATTAAAGATTTTAAGAAGCATATATAACAACCTCAAACTTCCCATCCCAATGCAGGGCATAATGCATGAACAACCAAGGGTTGAGAAACAAACCAATTGATAAGTTAACTTTTTACTTCTTTTGATATAGTGATTGCACAATTTTGCAATCCATTTGTTAAAATTGCTAATAATTGCTTTAAATCTGTGGTTAATTCCATATCATGAATATCATTACAGCATACATAGAATAGGTCACAGATTGTTTTGTCATCATTTTTCTTTCTGCGAAGCTATTCTAATAAGATATATCTTATATAAACAATGGCAGTACTACTTACTGTCATATCGTAAGCAATTACCTTTGATGAAAGTAAAGTGACAAATTTAGACCAATTAAATCTAGTATTGTTAAGAAAATGATAATATGTGTTTTTCAAACGCAACATCTTTTTTCTTAGAATTTAGAAAATGATATAAATTACAATTTTGAAATACAAGCAATATAGAAATTGAAATACTTTAAAGTAAGATTCTCCGCTTTTTCCATTAATATTGGATTTCTTTAGTAATTTGCTAATTTGTAATTCTCGAATAGCATCACCAAATTCACATTGAATTTGAATTTCGGGGTTTTCATTTTTAGTATTTTAAGTTATCATATGAGTAGCACCTCTTTTTGTGTTTTTGTTTGTTGTTACTCAATATTATATTTTAAATTGGTGCTTTTTAAAAGCCAATATATCAAATGAAATACTCAAAACCCTATATTTTTCAGGGGTTACACCCTATAAATGGTGTGGGAAGTTTGAGTTTATAATGTTATTATCTTGAATACTCTTGTAACTATCTTAATAGTTTCGTCCGCAGCATGTATTACATTATAGTTTTATAATGTTTCAATATTGAAATGGTTGTCTGAGTCATTTAATGAATATGATAAAACATCTATGAACCGACTACTTTAGTAGCTGTAAAAATAAAAAAATGAGGTTGACATATGAGTATTTTTATTTAAAAAGGAAGAATAGAAAAAGTGACTGCCTGATTTAATAAGATTCATTATAATATTACTATAAATGAATAAAGAGGGACTTAAATAATGGAAAATCCACTGGTATCAGTTATAATACCGACTTTTAATAATGCTACCTATATTAAAACAGCTATAGAATCAGTATTAATACAAGACATAGATATTGAAATAATTGTTGTTAATGACTGTTCCACAGATGACACGGACAGAATCGTTGAACAATATCTGAAATATCCTTTTTTTAAATATATAAAAAGTACTTATAATGAAGGGGTTGCTGTATCTAGAAATAAGGGAATTGATATTGCTAAAGGTAAGTATATAGCTTATTTAGATGCGGATGATTGGTGGGTGGAAAATAAATTAAAAAAACAAATTGAACTTTTAGAAAGTGCTTCTGCTGTTTTATGCTATACAGCAAGATATATTATTTCGGATAATGGATTCGATATAATTGGAATTATCAAGGTTCCTAATGTAATCAATTATAGAAAATTGTTATATCATAATTGCATTTCATGTTCATCTGTTGTAATATTAACAGAAGTCGCAAGGCACTACAAAATGCGTTGTGATTACTGTCATGAAGATTTCTTAAATTGGCTAACTATATTAAAAAAGTATAATTTAGCATATGGGATAAATGAACCTCTATTAATGTATCGAATGAGTAAAAATGGTAAATCAAGAAATAAATTCAAATCTGCGAAAATGACCTTTGATGTCTATCGTAATATTGGATGTAGTAAGTTTAGATCATGCTATTTTACACTTTCGCATTTAATTCATGGATTAATAAAATATAATATTTATTAGTTGTTTAATATTTTTTTGTATTAATTATTTTGAGCAATGAAAGAGGAAAAAATTGAAAAACTTAGATGATCAAGTTAAACTTTATTGTAAATATAGTAATTTGGTACTTGCCTATGTGAATTTATGGTATTATAAGTTGTTGAATTATAGAGGGTAATGTAATGATAGCATTTAGAATAAAACAATACATTAAGATGGTTTTTCAAAATATAGTATTACCTACCATTTATTATGTATATAGCAGAGGTAAGATTGATGAAAATTTAGTGGTGTTTGCAGATGCACATCATGAGAATTTGCCATATAGTATGGAAACGATTTATGTTGAAATGAAGGCGAAGGGCTATACGGTAATAGACTGTTTTTCGGATTATAAAAAAAGCTCAATGTTTGATATATTTGGAAGTATGCTTTCGTTTATGAGAGTATATGCAAAAGCGAAGTATGTATTTATTTGTGATAATTTTCTTCCAGTAGCTTCGTGCAATAAAAGGAAAGAGACCGAAGTAATCCAGCTATGGCATGCTGGGGGAATATTGAAGAAATACGCATATGATACAGAGCGCGATATCCCAAAGTATTATAAAAGCAATGTGTTTAAAAATTATACCTTAGTAACAGTGAGTGCAGAGATTTGCCGTCCTGTGTATGTAAGTGCTATGCGAACCGGTGAAAAATACATAAAGGCAACTGGGCTGAGCCGAACGGATCGTTTTTTTCAACGAGAGTATTTCAAAAATTGTGTAGAGGAGTTTTATGCTCAGTATCCCAAGGCATTGGGAAAGAAGATCGTTTTATGGGCACCAACATTTCGAGGAAATGCAGGAAATCCAAAGCTTGTTGGTTATGAAGAAGTAGCCAAGCTACAGGAACAACTAGGTGAGGATTGGTTCGTTTTGATGAAGGTGCATCCTCATATTGATACGATTAAAAAAGTTTCTAATTGTGACATACAGACAGAACGACTATTGCCAGTAATCGATGTGCTTATTTCGGATTATTCCTCTGTTATATTTGACTATATCCTATTAGATAAGCCATTGGTGCTTTACGTTCCGGATTTAAAAGAGTTTCAATCGAAGAATGAGCTTTATATTGAGTTTGATGAGCTACCAGGAAGAGTGGTGGAGAAGAAGCAAGAGCTCCTAAGAGCTGTCTTTGAGGAAAGCGAAAGTTTCGATTTGAAAAAGATACAATGTTTTAAAGATAAATTTATGGGAGCATGCGATGGAAATGCTACCTATAAAATATTAAAATTACTCAATGTTAAGTAATATACTAGTTGATAGGAGGAATTACTATGGTAACAGCGATGTTATTTGCGGGTGGTGTAGGTGAAAGAATGAAATCTACAGACATTCCGAAACAATTTTTGGAGGTGGAAGGGAAACCAATCATTATACATACGCTTGAGCATTTTTCGAGACATTCTGAGGTGGATTATATCGTAATCTCATGTATTGCTTCGTGGATCGACGTATTAAAGCAACAATTAGAAAAATTTAATATAAAGAAAGTGGTAGATGTTGTACCAGGAGGGAACAATGGGCATGAATCTATTCACAATGGACTAGTACGTGTACAAGAGTTTTCTGCTCCAGAAGACATCGTTTTGATTTGTGATGGGGTGAGACCAATGTTGTCAGATGAACTAATCTCTAATTGTATCAGTGATACGAAAGAGTATGGATCAGCAGTACCAGTTACCCCAAGTATTGATTCCGTATTATATAGCGAAGATGGTGTTTTGTGTGGAAAAAGCTTTGTGCGTAGCACGATATATATTACACAAGCACCGCAAGGATATACGATGGAGAAAATCATGTGGGCGCATGAGGAAGCAGTAAGAAGAGGAATCAAAAGCCCAACATCTTCGAGCGAATTGCTAATTGAATTAGGTGAACAAGTGCACATTTTTACTGGTATTCGAGAAAACATAAAAGTAACAACACCAGAAGATTTACGGACTCTAAGAGCGACACAATATTATCATCACTATAAAATATTTGCAAAGGAAGAATTAAAATATGGTTTGTAGAGTAGAGTCGGTTGTGACACGTAACGTATACGATGATATCTTTCCCATTACTCAGATTGATATCCCGTGGGAAAGATTTAAAAATAAAATAGTTTTTATCACGGGTGCCAATGGATTTATAAGTTATTATCTTGTAGTGGCGTTAATGATTCGAAATGACCTATATCAGGATAATATCAAAGTAATCGGTATGGTTCGTAATGAGGCCAAAGCAAAAGCAAAGTTTGGTCAGTTAGCAAATCGAAGTGATTTAGAGTTATTTGTTGGTGATGTATGTGAGCAATTCAAAATTGACGAAAAGGTTGACTTTATCATTCATGCGGCAAGTCAAGCGAGTGCTTATTATTTCGAAAATGATCCGGTGGGTACAATCGATGCAAATTTAACGGGTACAAGCAATGTATTAAAATTAGCATTGGAAAAGAACGCTGAATCCTCGTTATTTATTTCTAGTTTGAAAGTATATGGACAAGTCAAAGACGGTTCTACCAAATTGGTGGAAGAAAACATAGGATTTGTTGACCAAACGAATTACAAAAATTGCTATGCGATTGGTAAACGAGCGGCTGAGACATTGTGTGCCTCATATAGTAAACAATATAATCTTTCTGTAAAAATTGCTCGTCCAAGTTATATCTATGGACCAAGTAGCTTAGACGATGATCGTGTATGGGCGCAATTTATTGCAAATATTGTGAAAAACGAGAGTATTTTATTAAAAAGCAGCGGTGCACCTTATCGCTCCTTTTGCTATGTCACGGACACAGCAGCAGCATTATTAACCATTCTATTATTAGGTGAGAATGCCATTCCATATAATATTTCAGCAGAGCATTCGGACACAACAATTCGTGGGTTTGCTAGAACTGCAGTGGGAGTGTTTCCTGAGCGCAACTTGACGTTATCTTTTGAAAAAAAAGAAGATGAAGTTGAGCCAGATGTTACGAAATTTACGGTAACTCCAGAGATTTTAGACGGTATGAAACTTACTGCTTTAGGTTGGAATGCAACCATTGATTTAGAGGAAGGGATTAAGCGCGCTGTAAGGATCGTGGAGGAACAACAGTAAGCGAGGATATAAGAATGCTTAATATGGAACGTTTGAATGAATATCAATACGATCAGTATTTAACAATCACTAAATATGAACAATTAAATAAGCATGAGTTTAAGGGAAAAAGAATCATCATTTCTGGGTCAATATCTATGTCACTGACCCAGAATATTGTTGGTTCTATATTAGCTTTCAATGATAAATTTCATTTGGGTATAAAAGTATATTTTGTTTACTCTCCTGAAGTTGATTTTAGAAAGTTCGATTGTTTTTTTGAAGACGAGGTACTTACTTGTGTGAGCATCAACGACTTAGCAATAATAATAGATGCAGATTATTTTATTTACACGGGAAGTTGTAATAAAAAGATTACAGATAACACAATTAACAAACAAAAAAAAGAAATCAGCACGATTCTTCAACAAGTAAATATACTCAAGATAAAAAAAGTACTTTTAGTATCAGATTACCGTGCTTATGATGTTGCAGTGAGCAATGTAATTGTGTCTGAGCTAGAATATGTAAGTAAGAGTTCAACGTTAATACGTGAGTTAGAACATCATTGGAATCAGCTGGTGAAAGAGCAAGGTGTAGATTCTGTTATTTTACGAATGGCGATTGCGATAGGAGCATATTGTGAATTCGATAGCCATCCATTGCACCAACTTTTTGAGCATATTGTCAATGGAAAAAATAATATGGTGGGATTAGCAGATAACAAATTTTCCTTTGTTTCCATTCATGATATGTTAACTTCTATCGTTTATGTACTACAAGAGCCAAAAGGAAGTGGAACATTCAATGTTGTGGCTGACAATGGAACAGTAGATTTATTTGAAATATGTAGTGTAGTATACAATGCTGTGAAAGAAACGAAGAATTTAGAAGTGAAAATTCAAGAAAACGCTGCAATGGAACCAGTTGCTCTCGATGATTCTAAGCTTCGATTATTAAAATATCAACCGACCGTATCCTTTCGGGATGCATTGGAAATACATCTAAAATCATTGATTTTGGACGAAGAAAGTTTTTTATTCAATGATACGTATCATGGAAAGTTAGAAGCGATTCATGACTTAATGCTAGTAGTATTAAATGAAGTAGATAAAATTTGTAAAGAGAACAATATCAAGTATTTCCTTGGCGGCGGCACCTTACTGGGGGCAATTCGTCATAAAGGGTTTATTCCATGGGATGATGATGCTGACATCATGATGCTAAGAGGAGAATATGAAAAATTTATTAAAGTGGCAGAGACTGAGTTACCTGAATTTTTGGTTTTGCAAACGGCAGAAAATGATCCTTCCAATCATTTTTTAAGTAAAATTAGGGTAAAGAATACTATATGCTCCACTAAATTTACAAAAGAACTTACGGAATTGGAACAAGGATTTTTTGTTGATATTTTTCCACATGATTATACGGCCAACAGCCATGTAGGTCAAAAAATACATTGTGCAGTCACAGTTCTTGGGCGTTCACTAGTATTCAATAAATGGGGGAAAACGTATGTTCAAGGAAATGGAGAACATAAGTTATTTCGATTTATTGCAACCATAATTAAAACAATTACTCCGATGTTTATATTAGAATGGTTTCAATTTTATGTAATCAGATTTTTTGAACATAAGAAAAACAACCAATATTTATATGATGGAATGGGACAGAATTTAAATAAGGGGGCTTTTCCAACAGAGTGGTTACACGATGTTGTTTTTACGGAATTTGAAGGCTACCATTTTCCGATTCCAAGAGAGTATGATAAATATCTGAAATTTCTTTATGGTGATTATATGAGACTTATTCCTGTTTCAGAGCGAAAAAATAGTCATAATATATACATGTTAGATATGGGAACGTTTATAGAATAACATTAGGATGAGAGGAATTTTAATATGATAACGGTAGTAATAAAAGCAACCAATAAAGAACTAGCGGCAAAATCATTGCAAAATATCCAAGAAAGAAATTTAGAGTTTCCAGGAATTCTTGTACAGATCTTGCAATTACCGGGAACCGAACTAACGCTGGAAGATATTCATGAATTAGAGACGATGTATGAATTTGTACAGTTTGCAAATGTTTACGATACAGTTGCAGAAGGTTGTAATGAAATTATAGCAAACTGTAAGACAAAGTATATGTCTTTTATCACGGAAGGGTCAAGATATAGGAAAGATACCTTAGAATCAATAAAAGCTATGTTTAAGAATTGTCCACATGTAAATATAATTAAAATTCGTTCTGTCAAAGGCCTTTACAAAAATTATATTGGTCCATACGATCGAATGGTGGATGTAAATAGGGAACCTCAAATTAGTCCATTTTATATCGATGAATGTATTTTCAGAACGAATAGCTTACAGAAGACTAACTTTAACACAAATCTTGCATCTCATGATATACAAGGTGTAGATTTGTTACTACGTATGCTAGAGGAACAACCTGAGATTGGTGCTACTGTTAAGGGGGGGATACTAGCAACGTTTACTCCATTTGATCATTATAAGATATATCCAAATAGTCAGGAACGTAGATGGTATGATGATATAACAAAAACCCTTTTCACAAAGGTTGAAAGATATCGAAAGAATGAACAACAGGTACCATTTCATTTACAGTATGTCTCTATCTTTATGATTAAAACAATGTTTATACACAATAATGGAACACGGAATAAACATGTGTTTGATAATGATATTGCAGAGTTTTTTGGAATAATTCAATATATTTTACAAGGAATATATGATGAAATTATTCAGTCTAAAAATTGTATTGATCAATTTAAGGTTAAAATAGACCTAATGTTGTTTTTGATGCAATTAAAAAATGATGAAGTAATATGTAGCGCAACTCTTGATAATAAAGTATGCATTGATCTACTCGATGAAGAAAAAGAAGGGATTGTACTAGAAGGTAGAATTTTGAATCTACTTCATAATGATAATGTTAAGATTCAATGTCTACTTGATAACACAGAATTAGAAGTAACGGTTACAAAGCGTTATTCAGAAAATATGTATTTTGGTCACTCTGTAAATAGATGGGAAAGTTTTAAAGTATTGATTCCTAATAAATTTCTAGAAAAAAAGTGCAAGATGGAAATTAAACTTAATTACTATGGGCAAGTGAAGACGCTAAGATATACAACAGGAAGATGGCCATCCAAATTGTATTCAGGTCATCGAAGCGCCTATTGTGTAGTAAAGAATTCGGTCATTGCCATCTATAAAAAGAAATTAATATTTGCCCCTGCTTCCTTTAAACATCGATTGAAAAAGGAATTAACCTATCTACTTAGAATTTTTAAGTCCAATCGGAGAATGGCATTTTTAAGAATATTATATTGGATTACTAAGCCGTATTTTTCTGGGAAAAAAATATGGATTACATATGATAAGTTATATAAAGGCGGAGATTGTGGGGAATACTTTTTTAAATATGTTGCGAAGCAAAAGGATGGAATCATTCCGAAATATTTGATTAATCCAAGTTACCCTGATGCAAAAAGGCTCCAAGAAGAAGGATGCAATCCGATCTTCATTAATACCAAGAAGCATTTTCTATACTTTATGAATGCGAGTGTTATTGCAACAACACATGCGAATTTACCAATCTACTCTGGGTTTGGTGTAGATGGATTTAATTACTTTAAAGATCTTTTTAAAGCAGATATTGTATGCATTCAGCATGGATTGGCAGTACAATATATGCCACATAATTTAAATCGTATATATGATAATTTGAAAGCCTTTTATATTGCGGCAACAAGTGAATTCGATAATTTATCGAAAGATATCTATGGGTTTGATAATACGGATTTATTAGTACCTACGGGTATTCCACGCTTCGATGGCCTTATTGGGGATGATAAAAAAGTAATTTTAATCATTCCGACCTGGAGAAGTTATCTTGCTATGCCACCTCAAGTTGGTGAGGCACGTGCATATGCTCCACATTTTAAAGAATCGGTATATTTTTACATTTACAATAGTTTAATCAATGATTCACAATTAGTTGCATGTGCAAATAAATATGGTTATCGCATTAAGTATGTATTACATCCAACAATTAGTGCACAAAGTGAAGACTTTGATATCACGAATGATTGTATCGAAGTTCTTTCACCGTTACAAATTAACTACGAAGAGGTTCTTACGCAGTCTAGTTTAATGGTAACGGATTATTCAGGGGTTCAATTTGACTTTGCATATCAAAGAAAACCGGTCGTTTATTATCACACAACGAAGCTTCCTGCTCATTATGATGAAGGTGGATTTAATTATGGCACGCAAGCTTTTGGAGAACTTTGTGAAAATCATGAGGACATAGTGAAAGTTCTATGTGAGTATATGGAAAACAGCTGCCGAATGAATTCAAGATACAAACAGCGTGTAGATGAATTTTTCTATTATGATGACTTAAATAGTTGTAAGCGTATTTATGATGACCTATTAAAGAAGACAAAAGAAAAGTAATTGTTTAAATAATGTATAAAAAAGATGTAAATAAAGTGATTAAGGAGTTACTCTTTACAATCAATTTATTTGCACATTACAATAAGGTGGAGAATTATGAATTTAAAATCGAAAGAAAGAGTATTGTGGATTGATCAACTACGGGCAATTGGAATGCTATTTGTAGTATTAGGTCATGTTGCTTTACCAAAAAATATTATATATGCCTTTCATATGCCGCTATTTTTTATGATATCAGGTATGACACATAATCCTAGAAAGTATGTTTCTTTTATTGATTGTGCAAAAGATAAATTTAAGAAGTTGTTGCTTCCTTTTGTTTTTATGAATTTGGCCATGTTTCCAGTTTGGATCGTAAATTTCAAATTATTAAGACATTCAAAGCCAACGTTGTTGGAATTATTACAAGGCTTGTTTTTTATCAATAGTGATAAGTATCAGACTCCTTCCAATGCGACATGGTTTTTGGCTTCCTTGTTTATCGTAGAAATAATAATTTATTTGATTGAAAAGTTGACAGACTATAATAAAGAACGAATGGCTGTGTGGGTTACAATTTGCGGTGTAATAAGCTATATGGAAAGCATCAATAAAGTGCAATTTCCAATGATATGGCATATCGATTCCGCATTTTCTGGTGTCGTATTTTATTTTATTGGGTATTGGCTTATAGGTAACTACAAGCAAATTTTAGATAAAATAAAGGATAACAAGCTAAAATATTTTGGTACAGTACTCATTTGCTTCATGCTAGGAGTGTATTTTTCGGATCTAAATGGAAGAGTCTCAATGAATGGAAATGTTCAGGGCTCAGTGTTTTATTACTATGTGACGGCATGTTTATTTAGTATTTCGATTATCCTAACAGTGATCAAATTACCAATCTTTAAGTACTTAACGTATATTGGAAGAAATACATTAATCTATTTAGGATTTCATATCCCATTGATTCGGTTAATTGAATCTACTATTGTGGATATGGGATATTCTAATGGTGGTTGGATTGCTTTCTTTACAGGAATTTTTATATACAATATAATGGTGATTGTTGTGTATTATGTAAATAATTTTTTACCATTTATCGTAATGAAGCCGTTCAATGAGCCTACGAAGAGAAAATGGAGATATGGTATTACCATTGCATCACTCGGCATTTATGCATACATTACTATTTTAGTAATTATGAAAGCAATGGAATGGGGACGTTTGTCATTACTATAGTGGATTAAGAATGAGAAGTTAATTGTCTTAGGAGAAGGAAAAATGAGTACTATAAAATATAGCATTAATATTTACCTTTCTGATGATATGCAGTTAGAATTGTGTTTGGAAAGTATATTTCATGCTAATCGAAAAATGCGGAACAATTTAGAAGTCGTTTTACTGGATAATAGTTCAGATCCGGAAACAAAGGCAATTATTGAAAAGTTCAGCGCATTATACAAAATGAATATAAAAAGAAAAGATTGCCTAGGATTATCTTGTCTTGAATCTTATAATATCGGTAAAGAAATAAGCGCAAGTGAATATGTCAGCTTTATTACCGCTAATGTAGTCTATTCAAAAAATGCGATTAAGGAAATGGATCGATTTATTAATAAAAATGATTGTAAAATTGTAACATTTGTGCCAAGTTATTCTGAAATAAATGGTTCGGTAAAAAAAAAATTAAAATTTGGTCATTATGATATGGTGATAGATTTGGAAGAAGATATCTATCAATTAAGCATGTTCTTTCATGGATATTTCTTTAATGTCTCTGTAATCCAATCAATTCGCTTTAAGAATGATGTCATTCATAATGGTGAAGAGTTATTTTTATTGGATGCACTTAAGGTAGAACGAAAGTATGGTATTATTTCGAATGAAATATATACCTATGATTCTCTTGAAATTGACTATTACAATTTTCCAGATCAATATTATAAAACTTGGTATACAGAGCATATTCAAACGGTAATTATACCAGTTTTAGAAAAAGCCCAATCTCGTCTGGTACAATTCGCAATGTTATATTTGCTTATGATAAAATTCGCCTGCAATATGAATGATCGACACAAAGCTATATTAAATCAAGGCGAGTTTGAGGACTTCATGTCATCGATGAAGGATGCATTACTTTTGATTGATGATGATATTATTGCTCAGTATGACATTCCAAACAAATTGGTACTACCAAGATTTATGGGACTCAATTTACTGAGAGTGAAATATGGTAATAATGAATTAACGACTGACATTATTGAAGTTATTAATTCTAAGACACAAGAACAAGAATTAGTGGGCACGTATAATAAGACCATAATAGAATCTTTCCAAAATGTAAGTGCGTACATTAAGGCAATCAATTACATGGATGAGGGATTAGTCATTGATGGTGAAGTTTCCAATGTATACTTCTTAGATTATGATAAAATCAAGGTTACTGTTCATATCAATGGAAGTGAAATAACTGCAACAAGAAATTATATTTATTCATTAGTGAAGTATTTTGGAAATAGTGTAAGACGTGGCTATACCTTTCAAATTAAAATTCCTGTAAGTGTATTTGACAAAAAAATAAGATTTAAATTTACGTTACATTATGACGAATATGCAATTGCTATGCCGTTGTCTTTTAAGAACATACAGGCAAGGTTATATGAAAATTTTGCATATAGCTATTGGTGCTTTGATAAGTTTATTTTGTCATATAAACCAAAAACCGATGAATTGATTATTTCATCCAAAAACATAATGAAAATTATTGGTCATGAAGTAAGTTTTAATATAAACTTTTTAGTAAGAGGGGATTCGCTCGCTCGTGCTTTGAAAAGTACCGTTTTGAGAATGTTGTACTGGATCACGAAACCATATTTTAATAATAAGCAAGTGTGGTTGACCTTTGACCAATTGTTTAAGGGTGGCGACAATGGTGAATACTTTTATCGATATGTCAGTGAACGAAAGGACAAAGGAAATATAAAAATATATTATGTTTTGAACAAAACAGCTCCAGAGTATGTTTGCCTTCAGTCAAAATATCAAACGGTTTTAAAATTTAATTCCATCAAGCATAAACTTGTTTCGCTCCACGCGGATGTTGTATTTGCAACACGTGTAGATGTGAAACTGTATTGTGGTTATTGGTCTGCAACGGAAAAATATATCAGGGACTTGTTTAATGCGGAAATTACATGCTTACAGCATGGACTAACCATACAAAGAATTGCACAATATCAAAACCGATTGTTTGACAATACGAAATTATATTTTTGCGTTTCGCCATTTGAGATTGAAAATCTTTTGAATCCCGTGTATGGATATGATGGGAAAGAGCTTATTCTTACTGGCGCGCCACGTTTCGATGGATTGATGAATAATGATCAAAGATACATTCTAATTAGTCCAACATGGAGACGAAATGTAACCGCGGGCACGAATAAAAAAGGAAATATGCACGAATACAGTGTGAATTTCAAGCATACGGAATATTATAAGATTTATAATACCCTAATTAATGACAAACGTCTGATCGAAGCTTCACAGAAATACGGATATCGAATTAAATATCTCGTTCATCCTATTTTGAGCCCTCAAATAAAAGACTTTGAGGTAAATGACTATGTAGATATCATCGGTGGTGCAGGGGATGTAAGCTATGAAAAGATGTTGACGGAAGCTTCGCTGATGGTAACGGACTATTCAGGAATACAGTTTGATTTTGCGAGTATGAGAAAGCCGATTGTGTACTATCATTCAGATTCCTTACCTGCTCAATATGAAGCAGGTGGATTACAATATGATACCATGGGATTTGGTCCAGTCTGCATAAACAATGACGATGTTGTGAAACAATTATGCGAGCATATGGAAGAAAATTGTAGTTTAAGAGATGTCTATAGGAATAGAATTGATACATTTTTTTCATATTCCGATACAAATAATTGTCAGAGAGTGTATGAAGCTGCCATCAAATATTGTTCCAAAAGGACAAAGGAGGATCATATGAACTTAATATCAAATGATAAATGAATAGCACGACTTGTCTTCTTTTGTATTTCTAAAGGAGATTATCTTGATGACAAAAATCATCTAAATTCAGCGCGGAAAAATTATGTGCTCCACAAACAGAGCCATCAGGCTCGTAAGTGCGTTGGCTAAATCCATGTCCTGTATATCATCACAGAGCATGTAAAATAATTCGCCATAAGTTTTCTTGTTCGCTTATATGGGAATCGCTGGAGTATTGAAGTGTTTTTTAGAGCTAGCAAATCGTTACTTGACCTTGAAAGCGAATTTCAAGGATTAAGTTACGATTTGACAGTAAGTAGTACTACCATTGTTTACACAAGATATTTCTTATTAGAATGGCTTCGTAGAAAGAAAGATGATGACAAAACTATCTGCGAACTATTCTATGTATGCTGTGATGATATTCAAGATATGGAATTAACAACTGCTTTAAAGAAATTATTAGCAATTTTAACAAATGGATTGCAAAATTGTGCAATCACTATATCAAAAGAAGTAAAAAGTCAACTTATCAATTGGTTTGTTTCTCAACCCTTGTTTATTCAGGCATTATGCCCTGATTTGGGATGGGAAGTTTGAGCAACCATCTGTCCAACATAGGGCAAGCATATTAAAACCTTTTACGGTTTTATTGATTATATGATCATATACATAAGAAAGAAGTTCTACTTTTTTGCTTCATTCTCTTGGAATAACAGAATCATCAAGAACGAAGCGCATAACACGTTCTGGTCTAGTGAGCGTATCAAAATAAGCAATTACCTTTGATGAAAGTAATATGACAAATTTAGACCAATTAAATCTAGTATTGTTAAGAAAACGATAATATGTGTTTTTTGCAAACGCAACATCTTTTTCTTAGAATTTAGAAAATGATATAAATTACAATTTTGAAATACAAGCAATATTAGAAATTTAAATACTTCAAAGTAAGATTTTCCACTTTTCCATTAATATTGGATTTTTTGAGTAATTTGCTAATTTGTAATTCTCGAATAGCATCACCAAATTCACATTGAATTTGAATTTCGGGGTTTTCATTTTTAGTATTTTGAGTTATCATATGAGTAGTACCTATTTTTGTGTATTTGTTTGTTGTTACTTAATAGTATACCAAAAATTGGTGCTTTTTAAAAGCTGATATATCAAATAAAATGCTCAAAACCCTATATTTTTCAGGGGTTACACCCTATAAATGGTGTGGGAAGTTTGAGTAAATAATATTATACAAAAAGTATTCTTAGTATAAAAAAACATTAAATTCAGCAATTGTAACATATAGTTTGTTATAAAGTAATTTGTAGTTATAGTTTGAATAAAAAGGAAGAAATCCTTTCTTTAAAATATAATTATTACTTGAACTGAAATTCTTGTAAGTATCCAGAGATACATAAGACTTATTTTATAAGGGTAACTGATAAAAGAATTGAAATATAAATACCTATCATCGCGAAATATACTGGATATGATTTTTATTAGTTTAAGTATTGTATACATATTTCATTGGTAGTGGAAGATATTTGAACAAATTTAACAGATTATATGCTAGTATAGAAATCCTTAAGCGGTAAGTATTGACTATTTTGCTTATATTTAATAAATTTATGATAAAATAAGCAGTGATAAAATTCATATATTAGGGGTACACCCACATGAAACAATTGATAAAAGACAAACGACTTTTTATACGACGATTATTTCTAATAATCCTAGATGCTATGTTAATCAACATAGCATCCTTTTTGGCGCTTACAATTCGGTTTGATTTGCGACTTGGACAAGTTCCTACTAACTATGCAGAAGCCGTTTTATCTTATGTAATCATTAATACGGTTACAACTATAATAATTTTTGCATTATTCAGGTTATACAACAGCCTCTGGAAATATGCAGGTATTGACGAGTTAGCTAACATCGTTTTTAGTAGTACAATAGCGGGAGTATTGCAATTAATTGGAATGCACTTTATATTACATATACATGTACCAAGAAGTTATTACCCTCTTAGTTCATTATTTACCTTAATATTTGTTGTGGCTAGTAGATTCTTTTACCGTTATGTGAGACGTTTATCTAGGAAAAGTTTAAGCCTTTACCAATCTCGTATTATGATTATAGGGGCTGGTGAAGCTGGTAGTTCTATTATTAGAGAGATTTCAGCTAGTAAGTTTGTAAAAGGTACAGTGATATGTGCCATTGATGATAATAAGGACAAGCATGGAAGCTATATGCAGGGCGTTAAAGTTGTTGGTGATAGAAATAAAATTATTACAGAAGCCGAGAAGTATGAAATTACGGATATAATCATTGCTATGCCTTCAGCTTCTAAAACAGCCATTCGTGATATTCTTGAAATATGTAAAGAAACGGGATGTGTTCTTAAAATACTACCAGGTATGTATCAATTAATCAATGAAGAAGTAAGTGTAACTAAGTTAAGAAATGTAGAAATTGAGGACTTGCTGGGAAGAGAACCCGTTAAAGTTCATAATAAAGATATTATGGATTATGTAAAAAATAGAGTGGTAATGGTAACTGGGGGTGGAGGTTCTATTGGCAGTGAATTATGTAGACAGATCGCAAAACACGAGCCAAAGAGACTAATCATATTAGACATTTATGAGAACAATGCATATTTTATTCAGCAGGAATTAAAATATGATTATCCTGAGTTGGATCTTGTTGTTTTAATAGCTTCTGTACGAAACAGTAAACGTATTGATAAAATTATGAATCAATTTAAGCCAGAGATTATCTACCATGCAGCAGCTCATAAACATGTTCCACTTATGGAGGACAGTCCTAATGAGGCGATTAAGAATAATGTAGGTGGTACATATAAAATGGCTTCTGCAGCCGATAAATATGGAGTTAAGAAATTTATTCTTATATCAACTGATAAAGCAGTAAATCCTACTAATGTTATGGGTGCTTCTAAAAGAATCTGTGAGATGATTATTCAATCTTTTAATAGCAAATCAAAAACTGAGTATGTAGCTGTACGTTTTGGCAATGTTCTCGGTAGTAATGGTAGTGTTATTCCATTATTTAAGGAGCAAATCCTAAGAGGTGGACCGGTAACTGTAACCCACCCAGATATTATTAGATATTTTATGACTATAACTGAAGCGGTTTCCCTTGTGTTACAGGCGGGAGCATTGGCCCAGGGTGGTGAGATATTTATACTCGATATGGGTGAACCAGTAAAAATTGCTGAATTAGCTATGAATTTAATTAGATTATCGGGCTACGAGCCAGACAGAGATATATTTATTGAATATACAGGTTTAAGACCAGGGGAGAAGTTATTTGAAGAATTACTAATGGGCGAAGAAGGATTACAGACTACTACAAATAAATTGATATTTGTTGGAAAGCCTATTGAATTCGATGAGAACACTTTTCTGAATAAAGTAAGAAGTCTTGATATGGCAGCTAAGGATGAGTGTGCTGATATTAGAGAAAGAGTCAAAGAGTTAGTACCTACTTACGTTTATACCAATTGATATAAATTACTCCAATTTCAAAGGCTTATAATCAATTAAATGTCGGATCGAAAAAGCACTTAATACAATATAACATGTTATTTTAATGCAACCTTTTCACATCCTACCTCGTCTAATATATAGGGAACATGATAATACTAGATAATACTAGAGGCAGCTATAGACAATAAGAAAGTGCTAGTGACTACTAGAGGATTCTGGTAAATACTAGTAAATATATTAAACATATTAAATGCTACATACTAAATACCAACAAGAAAACATTTAGTATGTAACTGCCCTATAAGAGAGGAGCCATATAATGAAAAGAATACTTAACCTAATAATAGCCATATCTTTAATACTCATACTTTGTGTTAGTTGTGGAACAAAAGACATGAATGATCCTTCTACTATCGTAGATAGTAACACAGGAAATAATGACAAAAATACGAGTAGCAATAATAATGATATGGGTGATGATACTAGCGTAGACAACAACGGAAACAATAATAACGATTCTGGTAATAATACTAATGCCAACAGTGACAAAGGCGATGTTAATCCAGATAATTCTCAAAATGAAGAGACATATTCTTTTACCGCCAAGATCTTAGAAACAGAAGGAGGTCTGTTAATAGCTCCTGATGAAGGCACCAATGAAACCAGGTCTTCAGATAAGATATCTGTTCATACAAACACTTCCAAATTCTATGATAAGTTCGGTAATGAAATATCACTGGATCAGTTAGAGGTTGGTGATCACATTGAAATAGTCTATAACGGAATGATTATGGAATCCTATCCTGCGCAAATTGGAGCCATAAGTATCACCTTAACAGAAGATAAAGAATTGTTACAGGCATACAAGGCAGTCATTGATGATGTATACCAGGATGATAGTGCACTGAATTCAGACATATCTATTATTGCGTTAGATTTAGAAGATGTGAATAATTTAACGGAGGAAGAGTTAGTCACTTTAGTTGAAATGGTGGATGAAACATATGGAAGTGCAGGTATTGAGGTTATGAAAGCCACTTATAAAGAATTGATTGAACAAGGTCTAGTAGATGATGAAAATCTTTATTTTGAAAAGGGTATTCTAATCACCATAAAAGAACCTCAATATGATAGAAAAAAGATGACCCTTACTTATGGAATTGAAAAGTGGAGGAGTGGATTAGGTGCAATTGGATCAGATAAAGCCACTGCTAAGTTCAAAGATGGTGAGTGGAAGATTACCAAAGAAGATATGTGGATCAGTTAGATAGATGAGAATACCAGATGAAATATATGAATTAGCTAGATAATTATGAAATGAGATATATGAATTAGCTAGGCAATTACAAAATTAGTTAATAAGATGACAATCTAGAAATTAAATTACTCATATCGATAATCTAAATGCTGAATTTATCAAGTAGCAGGATAACTTGTTTTGTGTGAAGTTTGAGTAAATCACTTCAAATATTACAATTTCATTAAAAATATCAAATACCACTTTTTAACATTTTTAATATATGATACAATGGTCCTATCTGATTGGTTTCAGAGGGACCTTTTTATATACTTTAATTATGATATCAGGTGCAAAAATGTATTAATCATATAAAAACATCAATTAAAACATGAATTAAAACATGAATTAGAAAGCTGATTAGAAAACTGATTAGAAAATTGAACAAAAGTCCTGTACCAGCCATCAGATAAATATAATAGGGATTTATAATGGAGGTAGTATGTCTTTAAGTGTTAGTAATTTAACAAAAAAGTATGGTGAGAAAGTTGTTGTAGATAATTTAAGTTTTGAAATGAAACAACCAGGTGTCTATGCTTTATTAGGTACCAATGGTGCCGGTAAGACAACAACCATACGTATTATCTTAGGAATGCTTGCAAAAGATGGCGGAGAAGTTTTATGGAAAGAGAAACATCTAAATGCTGTAAAGACCAATATAGGTTACCTTGCTGAAGAAAGAGGTCTATACCCAAGGTATTCTTTATTAGATCAGTTATTATACTTTGCAAAGCTTAAGAACGTCGACAAACATACAGCAATGGAAAGAATTAAATATTGGTCGGACCGACTTGCTGTAGACGAGTACATTTTCCCACCTAGGGTTAAGGGAAGAAAAAATACAAAAGCCAATCGTGCAGATCAATTGTCAAAGGGTAATCAGCAAAAGATTCAGCTGATGGCAGCATTGATATCAGATCCTGAATTGATCATATTAGATGAGCCCCTTAGTGGTCTTGACCCTGTGAACACAGATTTATTTAAATCCATCATTAAGGAAGAAATAGACAAAGACAAATATATGATTATGTCCAGTCATCAGATGCCCACCATTGAAGAGTTCTGCTCTGATATAACAATATTAAACAGAGGGAAGGCAGTCGTACAGGGTAATTTAAATGAGATTAAAAAAAGTTACGGTAGAGTTAACTTGTATGTAAAAAGTGATGCTGACATAGCACCATATATTAATAGTTTTGGACTAAAAATAGCGAACAAGACACCTAGTGAATATCATATAAAAGTATTGGGTGAGGATCAAGCTATGTTGTTTTTGACTAAATTAATTGAAGAAAAGATTCCAGTGATTAAATTTGAACTTCGTGAACCATCATTACATGAAATATTTGTTGAGAAGGTAGGGGATGTCCATGAAGAAAAGTAGTATTACCGGTTGGAAAGATATATATTCCTTTACACTGGTTCAAACGCTAAAGAATAAGACATTTGTCATATCTTATGTCATAATGTTAGTGATTGTATTAGCAATGGTACCAGTGATTAATCTGATCACTTCTAATTCAGAAGGAGATATAGGCAAAAGTTCTGTTGAGAAGGTATATGTGATCAATGAAACAAACATACCCTCCATGGACTATGCAGTCATAGCCGAGGATGAAACATTAAGTCACATAGTTTTTGAAGATACAAGTGAAGAACATGGAGTCATAGCAGCCAGAATAGAAGAGCAGGAAAATAATGCAGTTATACTTACCATTTCTGATGCCATGGGATTATTCTCCATGCATTTGGAAAAGACCACCAAGGGCTCTGTAGAAGATAGCGATTTAGAGTATTTAAGTAACATTATTTCAGCAACGTATAAAGATTATGCATTGAATGTTATGGGAATAACCAATGAGCAACTAGCCCTCATTAATGCACCAGTTTACAGTATTGTATCAAATGCAGATGCAGGTGGAGAAGTTATAATGGAAGAGGATACTTCCATTACCAGTGGTGAATATTGGTTTATTTATGCTTTATTATTTATAGTCATGATGGTAAATATTATGGCAAGTACACAGATTGCTACTTCCATAGTAACGGAGAAATCCACAAAAGTTATTGAGTACATCTTGGTTTCTGTAAGACCTTTAGCAATTATAGTGGGTAAAATACTTGCCATGTTAACCGTCGTGATTCTGCAAATGGGCTCCCTATTTCTAGCATCTGCAATTTCCCTAAAACTACCAGCCCTGATTACTGGAAAAGAAGCAGATGGGATTATGAAATTCATTCCAACAGATTTATTCCATAACTTTAATGTCTTTACTGTCATACTGTGTTTGTTATCCATTGGATTAGGATTGATGTTTTATGGTACGTTGGCTGGCCTTGCTGGTTCTACCATTAGTAAATTAGAGGAGTTAAATGAAGGCTTAACGTTATTTACCTTTACTAATATAATAGGTGCCTATATAGGAATAGGTGCAGCTAATGTTTTAATGGTATCTGGTACAAATGCTTTTGTAACCTTTGCATTTTTGTTTCCACTTTCCTCACCGTTTCTTATGCCAGGAGCAATTCTTCTTGGTAAGATAAGCATTCCCTTAGTAGCCCTTGCAGTGGTGTTACAGATTGTTTTTGTAATATTACTGGCTAAATTTGTAGCAGGAATTTTTGAAATCTTAATTCTTCATAATGGTAATAAAATAAAAGTCACAGAATTATTTAAGATCTCTAAAACTGTCTCAAAGGATAAGGGGGTTAAGGCATGATGAATAAATTTAGAGGTTGGGGCACCGTCTTTTCGTTTACATTTAAACAGACGATTGATGCCATAGGTTTTAAAATAGGAACGGCTCTTGTATCCCTTATATTAATTGCTTTCATTGTTGTCATCAATATAGTTGCTGCAAATGAAGGAGAGAAGGATGGGGATAAGGAGGTTACTTTATCACCCATTGAGACTGTCTATGTGCAGGATAACAGTGGAATTATGGAAACTGCCTATAAAGAGTATATTGCGGCAAGTTCCCCAGAGGTTTTTGGCCACATTCAGTTTGAAAATGTAGGAGAAGGCAGTAGAAATGATATTATAGTAAAAGCAGCAGGCACAAGTAATGCCATTGCTGTATTTATAGAGATAAAAGATGCAGGTTATGAGATAGAAGCAGTTATACCAGCTGAATCCAAGGTTACAACCAAGGAGGCTAAGTCACTTTTAGATCAAATGACGACTGCCTTTGAGACTAATAAATTATTACAATCAGGCATTTCACCAGAGCAATTATCCATGGCTTTAAATCCTGTGGTAACATCCCATTCTATTATTGGTGAAAGTAGCAATGAGCTAGTGTATGTGATAAAGCTGATTGCACCGATGATATTTAGCTTACTATTATATATAATGCTAATTTTATATGGACAGATTATTAGTAAATCTGTATCTGCTGAAAAAACATCTAAGCTGATGGAAACCTTACTTACAGCCATTCACCCTTATGCCCTCATTACGGGTAAAATACTAGGTGTTGTAGCTAGTGCACTCCTACAGTTTGGTATATGGGTAGTAGCATTACTAATTGGTTTGTATGGTGGAAATGCAATAAGTCAGCAGTTATTTCCTGGTTATGAGAATTCTATTGTGGTAATAATAAATTTCTTTCAAGATAATTTTAGCGAAACAGCGCTAAGTATACCAAGTTTCATCGTTGCAATGATTGTCATGTTAGTAGGCTTTTTATTCTACTGTGTTATTGCAGGGCTTGCAGGTTGTCTGGTATCTAAACCAGAAGAGGTGGCTTCTACACAGGCCATTTTTCAGATACCAATTGTGATCAGCTTTTTAATCACGTATCTTGCACCTCTCTATAATAAAGACAGCATCACAGCGATCGCAAGGTATGTTCCTTTTACAGCACCCTTTGGTGTACCTACTGATTTAATTACTGGTACGATAGGAATAGGGGAAGGAATCATTTCGCTGATTATTTTATTGGTATTTTCCCTCATTGTAACCATGTTATCTGCTAGAATTTATCAAGGTTTAGTACTCTATACAGGACAGAAAGTAAACTTTAAATTAATTGGAAATATTCTAAAGACAAATAAATAATAGAGAATAGTATTATTCTATAAAAATAAAGATGTTGTATAGCTTCTAAGTTGATCATTTCACCTAGATTATACAACATCTTTTTTAATCAGATAATAACATCTATTTAATTAAACAATATCTGCTTATTTAATGAAACAACATTTTTCGTTAATTTCTAATTAGATAGTCAAATGCACTTAAGGCAGCATTAGCGCCAGAGCCCATGGATATAATAATTTGTTTATATGGACTGTTGGTACAATCACCGGCTGCAAATACCCCTGGTATGTTAGTTGCATTATGGTTATCCACTAAGATTTCACCAAATTTGCTGCGTTCAATACTACCTTCAAGCCATTCTGTATTTGGTACAAGACCAATCTGTACGAATACACCTTGCAATTCCACATGGTGTTCAGCACCAGAGTCTCTTTCTATATAAGTAATTCCATTGACCTTATCAGACCCAGTGATTTCTTTGGTCTGTACATTCTTTAATACTGTAACATTAGGTAAACTATACAATCTATTTTGGAGTACAGCATCAGCTTTTAATTCTGGCATAAATTCTAGTACAGTCACATGATTTACAATGCCTGCAAGATCGATTGCTGCTTCTATTCCTGAATTACCTCCACCTACGACTGCAACATGTTTTCCTTTAAATAATGGACCATCACAATGAGGGCAATAAGCAACTCCTTTGTTCTTAAATTCCATTTCTCCAGGTACACCTACATTACGCCAGCGAGCACCTGTGGAAAGTATGACTGTCTTGCTTTTTAAGATGGCACCATTTTCTAGTTCAACTTCGATGAACTCATTCTTTATAATACCCTTAGCTCGCTGTAGACTCATAACATCTACATCATATTCTTTTACATGGGCCTCAAGGCTTTCGGCAAGTTTTGGACCTTCAATGTGTTTTACACTGATAAAATTCTCAATTCCTAGGGTTTCTCTTACTTGACCACCAAATCGTTCAGCGACGATTCCAGTACGAATTCCTTTTCTTGCTGCATAGATAGCTGCGCTTGCACCTGCTGGACCGCCTCCAATTACAAGTACTTCATAAGGATCTTTTTCCGTAAAGATAGATACATCCTGGGTGCTTCCAAGCTTTTCCAATATTTCTTCTATGGTCATACGGCCACTGCCAAAAGATGCTCCATTTAAGTAAACAGAGGGAACAGCCATAATGTTTTTACTTTCTACTTCTTCTTTAAATGCTCCACCGTCAATCATTGTATGAGTGATTCCTGGATTTAAAATACTCATTAGATTCAAAGCCTGCACCACTTCCGGACAATTGTGACAACTTAGACTAATATAGGTTTCAAAGTGATAGACACCCTGAAGGGATTTTATTTGATCTATAATAATATCATCAACCTTAGGGGCCCTTCCGCTTACTTGTAAAAGAGCTAATACCAATGAGGTGAATTCATGTCCTAAGGGAATTCCTGCAAAGGTTACACCAGTGTCTTCTCCGATACGATTTATACAAAAGCTTGGTGTCCTTGGTAAATCTGAACGTTCTACCTGAATCATGGAGGACATAGTGGCTATTTCCTCTACTAGAGCTACCATATCTTTAGACACACTGTCTGTGCCTGCACTTAATTTGATTACTACCTGATTTTCCATTAGCTTTAGGTATTCTGCTAATTGTTCTTTTATATCAACATCTAATATCATAACCACTCCTTTTCTTCTATTCTATTCTAGTCTAGCTAATTGTAAAATTGATTACTCTTTTAGTACCTTTTTAAATTTAGATTTTACCTACAAGATCAAGACTTGGCTTAAGTGTTGCGCTGCCTTCTTTCCATTTTGCTGGGCACACTTCACCTGGATTATTTCTAACATATTGTGCTGCTTTGATCTTATTAATTAAGATGCTTGCATCACGTCCGATGCTTCCTGCATTGATTTCAACTGATTGGATAATACCATCTGGATCGATAATAAATGTTCCACGATCTGCAAGACCGTCAGCATCAATCAGTACATCAAAGTTACGAGATAGGGTATGAGAAGGATCACCAATCATAATGTAAGTGATTTTCTTAATAGCTTCGGAGCTATCGTGCCATGCCTTATGTGTAAAATGTGTATCAGTAGATACAGAATATACTTCAGCACCAAGTTTCTTTAATTCATCATAGCTGTTTTGTAAATCTTCAAGTTCTGTTGGGCATACAAATGTAAAATCCGCAGGATAAAAACAAACAACGCTCCATTGTCCTTTAAAACTTTCTTCGTTAACTCCTATAAACTTTCCGTTGTGATAAGCCTGTGCTATAAATGGTTGTACTTCTTTTCCGATTAATGACATGATAAAATCCTCCTAAAATGTGTTTTATTTTAATTTTTATAAATATCTTAAATAATGCTAATAACCTTAACATTTTTACTAGATAAATAATTATTAGAAATTTAATAATAGTAATCATTACTGTTATTAATGATATGATAAACTAAACTTTAATCTTTGTCAAGCAGAAATTTTAATTTATTATTTGTCAGCCGATGGATTGCTTTATTTCTTTTTGCGCAGACTGGCTGAGCTCATCTTGTGAAGCGGAGCGTTCTGAACGAGCGAAGGAAAAGCAAGCAAAAGGAAGTAAAGCAATCCAGTGGCGTTACTTTTGAAGACATAGGAATTTATTTCAAACCACTTTGCATAAAACTTTCCAATTTCTTTAGAAAATCTTTTGATTTATCTATCGATTCTTTTTAGATTTATATAGTATCCTTATAAAAAAAGAAAGGGTAAATGTAAACGAATAAAAAATGAATAACGCCAATTAGCAAAGAATAGCAGTGAATAGCAAGGAATAAGTGAATAGCAAAGAAACGTAGCGAATTGCAAAGAAATGCAGCGAATAGCAACAAATATTAAACAAATAGCAAACGAAAAGAGTAATTATTTTTAAAACTGTAGGGAAATAAAGTAATAGACTATACTTCATATTTTTAGATAGTGTATAATAATGAATAAGTTAGTACAATAGTAGATTATTTCATTTTGGAGGTAAGGATACATGGAATCCTATCATGTTCTAGTTGTTGAAGATGATAAAGAGATATTAGAGGGCATTAGCATATACCTTAGAAATCAGGGATATGTAGTTTTTAAAGCTACAAATGGAATAGAGGGTCTTGATTTAATTGAGCAAGAAGAGATTCATTTGGCTATCGTAGATATTATGATGCCCAAAATGGATGGTATCACAATGACTATGAAACTTCGTGAAAAATATTATTTTCCAGTTATTATGCTTACGGCAAAGTCTGAAGAAATTGATAAAGTAACTGGGCTTAATATGGGGGCTGATGATTATGTAACAAAGCCATTTACACCTATGGAGTTATTGGCAAGAGTAAATTCCCATCTAAGAAGATACAGTAGATATTTAAATGTTCTTGAAGTAAAGAAGGAAGACAATGTTTATAACATAGGCGGATTAGAACTTAATGAGAATACTGTTACAGTGTCAGTTGATGGGAACCAAGTTAAAGTGACACCATTGGAATTTAAGATTTTAGCACTCCTTATAAAGAATCCAGGCAGAGTATTTTCTTCTGAGGAGATCTATGAAAAAGTATGGAATGAACGTGCAGTTAATACGGATACTATTATGGTACACATCCGTAATATTAGGGAGAAGATTGAAGTCAATCCCAAAGAGCCTAATTATCTAAAAGTCGTATGGGGGGTAGGATATAAAATTGAAAAATACATCTAAATTAACCGGATTAATCAGTGCATTGGTTATACTGACAATTATAGTGACTGGCATTTTGTTCACATATCCTTATATGTTAAGAAATTACAATGATAGGATTGAGTATATTGAGGCTGAAACTAAAGTAGAACAGGAAAGTATTCAGAATGAAATAAAAAAAGGGTTTATGGATGTGCTATATCGAAGTAATTATAGCCTGTATGCAGATATTGTACAAAAAAATAAGGGCAAAACTATGGAGCCAGCTGAAATATTTTTAACAGCTCATAATAACAACCAAGGCATTCAAACAGATGATGGATCAGAAGAAAACTCCAATGACACCCAAACAGATGAAGGATCAGAAGGAAACTATGATGATACTCAAACAGGTGTAGGATCGGAAGAAAACTCCAATGAAGATCAAATTCGGAATCAATTGGAACATCTAGCTGGTGTGACATCTGAGGAATCAGAAGGAGATGGAGATTACAACAAGAGTAACCAAATTACCATTGAACCAGATGAAAATTATGATACTCAAGTTTACATTTTAAATGATATTGTTTGGAACTTTAATAATCTAATTAATAATTGGCGCAGTTATTTCTATAGTTCAGATGTTAATACCTATGAATTAGAATATTATATTATTGATAATGAGACAAATAATTATTTGACTAATACGAATAAACCACTGGAAGATTTAAAGAATCAAGATGGATTAGCAAAAGATTTGCAGTCCTATTATTCCTTTTATGCAGTATTTGAATATGATCAGAATGGAACTGTGCAAATACCAGTATTTAATGGACTTGAAGAGGATAAAAAGGAGTTTTATATAGAAAGAGATTTATCCAAGCAAATTTTAAGGGATGAGAGTGACTCCAGCTATTGGTATCAATATGGAAATCAAATTCAAGGGCCTACTAATGTTACAATTATTTATGGTGTGAAATCGGAGGATTTTTATAATGGCAATGGTTATGACTTTGCAGACTATTACTTTTATAGCCAGATACAAGCTTTTGAAAATGGTGGATTTTTGCTGGTATTTTTAGTAGCGATAGCTATAATGTTCCTTATATCTATTATTATTACTGGAAAGAAAAAATCAGGGATTGCTAATATCTCTAGTGTAATTCCTGGTGAAATTGGATTTATAGGAATACTGATACCCTTTATGTCATATGAAAGTCTGCTTGCCATGGTAATGGAAACAGTTACTGGAGGTTATGAAATATCCCAAGCAATTCATGAGGATGTGGAAAAATGGATCATTTACGGTACTAATTTTATTGTATGGATGGCAGTACTTTTGGTGTTTCTTATCTCAATTACATCTTTGTTACAGATATTTAGAGTAGGAATGATTAGATATATAAAGGAGCGAACTATATTTGGATGGGTTTTTAAAAAGCTAAAGAGATTTTTAATTTCTCTAATGGATATTGATTTAACAGATCCCTCTAATAAGGCAATTATAAAAATATTATTGGTAAATTTTGTTGTATTGACTATTTTATGCTCTATATGGATAGCTGGTATTTTTGTGTTAATTGTTTATAGTGTAATACTTTTCTTTATCATAAGGAAATATGTTACGAATATAAGACAGCAATATCAGGTGCTTGTCAATGCCACTAGTAAAATGGCAGAGGGTAATCTAGAAGTGGAAATAGATAAAGATTTAGGCATCTTTAATCCTTTAAAGGATGAACTTAGTAAGGTGCAATATGGCTTTAAATGGGCCGTTGCAGAAGAGATGAAGAGCCAGAAGATGAAAACAGAATTAATTACCAATGTTTCTCATGATTTAAAGACTCCGCTGACTGCAATTATTACCTATATTAATTTATTAAAGGATGAAAATATTTCAGAGGAAGATAGAAAATCTTATATTGATACACTGGATAAAAAATCCATGAGATTAAAGGGACTGATTGAAGATTTATTTGAGATGAGTAAAGCCAATAGTGATACCATCCATCTAAATCTGGTTGAAGTGGATATTGTTTCCTTAATTAAGCAGGTAGAGTTAGAATTAGATGATAAGATTGCAGAATACAAAGTGGAATTTCGTAATCGTTTCCAAAGTGAAAAAGTCATACTTCAGTTAGACAGTGAAAAAACTTATCGTATTTTTGAGAATCTCATAGTTAATATGATGAAGTATTCTCTTCCGTATACAAGAGCTTATGTTGAATTATCTGAGAATGATACTGAAGTAGTTATTTCATTAAAGAATGTATCAGCAACAGAATTAGACTTTTCCACCGATGACATTACGGAGAGATTTGTAAGAGGAGATAAGTCTAGAAATACAGAAGGGTCTGGATTAGGTCTTGCCATAGTAAAGAGTTTTGTTGAACTTCAAGGTGGCAAGATGGAGATTAGTTTGGATGGAGATTTATTTAAAGTAAATATAATTTTTAAGAAGTAAAAATGAACTATAAAAATGTCAGTTAAGTGCTTTTAGAAAAGTTTTATTTTTTCCTACATTGTTAGAGAAGAAAGGAAAGGACAGAGCATATTTGCACGTCAATGTAGAAGCTGCATCGCCATTCACTGTAGTTAATGGTGGAACACTACAATTTAATTAAATATTGTGTTAATTTTTTGTTGACACCATCATGTGTTGCCATTATAATAAACTAATAAAGCGATGATGCGTTACTCGAATAGAGTGGCGCATCATTTTTAATTTATAGCAAGTGATTTGGTACACTAAATTATCTTGTAAAGGGAAAGAGGAGAGGAAGCATGATTCGTGTTAGAAATCTGAACAAATCTTTTGGTAAAGTTCACGTACTTAAGGATGTGGATCTTGAAGTAAAAGAGGGAGAAAAGCTTGTAATAATTGGGCCATCCGGAAGTGGTAAGAGTACACTGATACGTTGCATCAATCATTTAGAGGAACCTTGTTCTGGCGAAGTTTTTATAGATGGAGAACTGGTTACGAAAAAGAATAGATGTGAGATAAATCGGAAGAATACAGCCATGGTATTCCAACAATTTAATTTGTATCCTCATATGACAGTAATAAAGAATTTGATGTTAGCTCCAATGAAGCTGCAGGGTATGTCTAGAGAGGAAGCAAAAAAGCTTGCCCTTCATTATTTAGATAAGGTAGGCCTTTTAGAGAAAGCAGATGCTTACCCACAGAATTTATCCGGTGGACAACAGCAAAGAGTTGCTATTGCAAGAGCTTTGGCTACTAAGCAAAAGATTATATTATTTGATGAGCCTACAAGTGCACTAGATCCTGAGATGGTACAGGAAGTACTAGATGTTATGGTGAGTCTTTCTAAGGAAAACATTACCATGATATGTGTAACCCATGAGATGGGCTTTGCAAGGCAGGTTGCTGATAAAGTCATCTTTATGGATGATGGTAAGATAGTGGAATCAGGAAACCCTGATGCGTTTTTTGATAATCCAGAGAATGAAAGAACTAAGTTATTTTTAAGTAAAATCTTGAGATAAAGGTTTTATAAGTTTCTCAAAACAATAAATAGGAGGATGAGTCAATGAAAAGAGGAGTAACGAAGAAAGTAAGTTTATTATTATGTTTGGCCCTGATTTTTACTATGATTTTAACTGGTTGTGGTAAGAAGAGTGATGATGCAAGTACAGAGGGTAGTGGTGCAGTAGAAAAGATTAAATCTGCTGGAGTATTAAAAGTTGGTTGTAAAGTAGATGTTCCTAAATTTGGTCTACAAGATACTGCAACGAGTGAATATACAGGCCTTGAAATTGATTTGGCTTATGCAATAGCTGCTAAAATATTTGGCGTAACAACTGAAGAAGCAAAAACTAAAAAATTAGTTGAATTTCAAGGTGTTACAGCAAAAACCAGAGGAGCCTTATTAGATAATGGTGAGATTGATTTGGTAATTGCTACATTTACCATTACAGAAGAAAGAAAATTATCTTGGAATTTTTCTACCCCATATTTTACAGATGCAATTGGTTTAATGAGCCTTGCTGATGCTTCTTACACATCTGTTAAAGATTTAGATGGAGCAATCATCGGTGTTGCACAAGGTGCTTCTACCAAAGCCGGAATTGAGAAATACATAGCAGATAACAGTTATGCAGTTACACCAGAATTCCAAGAATTTGATGGTTACCCAGCGCTAAGTGCAGCCTTATCTTCTGGAAATATTGATATTTTTGCAGTAGATCGTGCTATTTTAGCAGGATACAATGATGATACGACAAAAATCTTAGAGGATCGTTTTGCAGAACAAGATTACGGAGTTGCATCAGCACTAAATAATAAGGATTTAGCAACCTTAGTAGATGGTGTTGTAGTTGAGTTAAAAGACAGTGGAAAATTGGCTACTATGATATCTGACTGGGGTATTGAGTAAATAGTACTTAGTAGATTATAGGTAGGCAGATGATTAATTACCCTTTGATGATGATAATGATGATGTGAGTTATCTTTAAAATCGGTAATTGCATAGACCTATAGGAATTAATAGAATATTAAATCATTAGATTCGGTGTATACACCGAATCTTTTGTCAGGTATATATCAATGAATTAAGATTAGAAAAGAGGGGGACAACAGTTAATATAAATTTATAAAAACCTAAAGCAATATGTTGAATAATAGCATAAAAGATATTATAATTATTACAGAGGTGATAAGAAATGAAATATTATTCAATAGGAGAGTTTTCTAAGTTGATAGGTAAAACCCCACAAACGTTAAGAGATTGGCATAGGAAAGGTAGTTTTATACCGAATCACATAACAGACGGAGGTACTAGATATTATTCTGGGGAACAACTCAATCATTTTTTGGGAATAAAAGGCGAAAAGACTAAAAACAGAAAAATAATAGGCTATTGTAGAGTTTCAAGCAATAAACAAAAAGACGACTTAGAAAGACAAGTTGAAAATGTAAAAACCTATATGATAGCCAGAGGATACTCTTTTGATGTTCTAACAGACATTGGAAGTGGTATAAACTATAACAAAAAGGGATTAAATCAATTAATAGATCTAATAACAAATTCAGAAGTTGAAAAAATAGTAGTACTATACAAAGATATATTCTTAAGAATTGGCTTTGAAATAATAGAACATCTATGTGATAAATACGGTACATTAATATAAAACATAGATAATACTGAAAAAACAGAAGAACAAGAATTAGTCGAGGATTTAATACAAATAGTTACAGTTTTTAGTTGCAGATTACAAGGTAAGCGAGCGAATAAAGCCAAAAAAATGATAAAGGAGTTGTTGGAAGATGATACTAGCGAAAAAAGTTAGACTATTACCTACTGATGAACAAGAACAACAACTCCTAAAATCAGTAGGTACAGCAAGGTATGTTTATAACTGGACACTTAATAAACAAGAAGAAAACTATAAAAGCGGTGGAAAGTTTATAAGTGATAATGATTTAAGAAAAGAATTAACGCTATTAAAGCAATACGATTTAAAGTGGCTTAGCGAAGTATCAAACAATGTTGCTAAACAAGCAGTAAAAGACGGTTGTAATGCTTATAAGAGATTCTTTAAAGGACAGTCAGAAAAACCCAGATTTAAAAGCAGACGTAAAAGCAAAAAGTCTTTTTACAATGATACTGAAAAGTTGAAAGTTAAAGAAAATAAACTTGTTTTAGTAGAAAAAGTAGGTTGGTTGAAAACGAATGAACAAGTACCATTAGGTGTTAAATATACAAACCCTAGAATAAGCTATGATAATAAATATTGGTATATTTCTGTTGGAATAGAACAAGATGAAATAAAAGAAGATTTAACCGATATTTCTTTAGGTATAGACCTAGGGCTTAAAGATTTGGCAGTATGTTCAAATGGTGATGTTTATAAAAATATTAATAAAACCTATGTTGTTAGAAAAATAGAAAAACGATTAAAAAGATTACAAAAACAAGTTAGTAAAAAATATGAAAACAATAAAAAAGGAAAGGAGTTTGTCAAAACTAAAAATATTATAAAGCTTGAAAAACAGATACAATTACTACATAGACGACTAGCAAATATAAGAAACAATTACATTCATCAAACGACTACTAGCATAGTGAAAACCAAACCTTGCAAAATAGTGATTGAAGAATTGAATGTAAAAGGAATGATGAAAAACAAGCATTTATCAGATAGTATAAGAAAGCAATGTTTCTATGAATTTAGACGACAATTAGAATATAAATCTAAATTTAGAGGGATTGAGCTAGTAGTAGCTGATAGATTTTATCCATCATCAAAAACTTGTAGCCTATGTGGAAATATCAAGAAAGATTTAAAACTTAAAGATAGAGTTTACAACTGTGAATGTGGGTTTATTATTGACAGAGATTTAAACGCAAGTATCAATCTTTCAAGATATAAATTAGCTTAAAGTCACCTAAAAGATTAAGTTAATATGTAGGATTCGTTGTATCCGAATTTACGCCTTTGGAGTGTTATACAAACTAAAGTAGATAATTATTTATAGTTATTGAAATAGAACACGTTGAAAAAGGAATTAAACAAGATTTGTAGATTTTTATAGTTTTTTGGCAACGGACATTATGAGTAAGATAATTGTAGTAGGAGCAAACCATGCGGGAACTGCAGCACTTAATACCATTTTGGATAATTATAAAGATAACGAAGTAATAGCATTTGACAGTAATAATAATATAAGCTTTTTAGGTTGTGGTATGGCACTTTGGATTGGGAAACAAATTAGTGGTCCAGAAGGATTGTTCTACTCTACCAAAGAAAAGCTTGAAGAAAAAGGCGCTAAAATATATATGGAGACTCCTGTTGAGCATATAGATTACGATAAAAAAATCGTGTATGCCAAGGGTAAGAATGGAGAGCAGTATGAAGAAAGTTACGATAAATTAATTCTTGCCACTGGATCTATACCAATTATTCCAAATGTAGAAGGTAAGGATCTAAAAAATGTTCAAATGGTTAAGCTGTACCAAAATGCCCAGGATGTCATTGAAAAGTTAGAAGATACAAGTATTAAAGATGTTGTAGTAGTAGGTGCAGGGTATATTGGTGTTGAGCTTGCTGAGGCATTTAAAAGATGTGGAAAATCAGTAACTTTAATAGACTGTGTAGATACATGTTTGGCAGGTTATTATGATGATGACTTTACAGTGAGGATGAAAGAAAACTTAGAGAAGAATGGCGTCAAGTTAGCTTTTCATGAAACAGTTCAAAAGCTAGAAGGAACTGATAAGGTCACTCAAGTGGTGACAGATAAAGGAACACACAAAGCAGACATGGTAGTTATGGCGATTGGGTTTAGACCTAATAACTATCTTGGCGCTGATAAAATCGAGGTATTTAAAAATGGAGCATTTATAGTTGATAAACATCAAATGACAAGTATTAAGGATGTATATGCTATCGGAGATTGTGCTACTGTGTATGATAATAGTGTTGATGATTTGAATTACATTGCATTGGCTTCTAATGCAGTTCGCTCAGGTATAGTTGCTGGTCATAACAGTTGTGGAAATCAGTTAGAATCTGCAGGGGTGCAGGGTTCAAATGGAATTAGCATATGGGGTTATAATATGTTATCCACTGGAATGACACTTACTAAGGCTAAGAAGCTTGGAATAAATGCGGGAGCCGCAGATTATGAAGACCTACAAAAGCCGGGATTTATGGAAGAGAATAGTAAGGTAAAAATTCGAATTGTATATGATATGGATTCTAGAGTGGTTCTTGGAGCGCAAATGGCTTCCAATTATGATATATCAATGGGACTTCATATGTTTTCTTTGGCCATTCAGGAAAAGGTAACCATAGATAAGTTAAGATTATTAGATTTGTTCTTCTTACCTCATTTTAATCAGCCATACAGTTATATTGCTCTTGCGGCACAGAATGCAAAGTAATAAAAAAGCTGCCACAGTATTCAACTACAATGAGTAGATGAATACTGTGGCAGCAACTTATTTAAACATTGATTAAAAAAATTTTCTGTATAAAAACTATCTCTTCTGTGTAAAAACGATTCTTCTGTCTAATATTCTTTTGTAAAAACTTATGCTTCTATATTATTTTCTTCAATATAAAAACTATTCTTCTGTCTTATTTTCTTTCTTAAAAATTTTCTCAATCCATTGGAAGAGAATAACGCTTATTGTAATAATGATAATAACGGAAAAGATACTAAACATGCCTTTCCACATAATGTCTAATGATTGTAAAATAGTTTCGTTCATTCTGGTTTCCTTTCATTATGAGTAAACATATGCTAACAATTATAGTAATGAAGTTACAAGCTTAATAATAACACCACCAGCTACAACAGAGGCAATTTGACCAGATACATTGGCGCCAATTGCATGCATTAGTAAATGGTTTGTTGGATCTTCTTTAATAGCCATCTTTTGCACAACACGGGCTGACATAGGGAAAGCGGATATTCCGGCAGCACCAATCATTGGATTAATCTTATTCTTACGGAATAGATTTATAAATTTAGCAAAAAGCACACCACCAATTGTGTCAAAAATAAAGGCTACAAGGCCAAGTAACATAATTAATAAAGTTTCCCAAGCAACGAACTTGTCTGCTTTCATACTAAATGAAATAGTAATACCAAGTAATAATGTAATTAAGTTAGCTAAGTTATTTTGTGCTGCATCTGATAGGGTATTTAAAACACCACATTCTCTGATTAGGTTACCAAACATTAAGAAACCTACAAGTGATACAGAAGCAGGAGATACAAGACCAGCGATTATAGTAACGGCAATAGGGAATATAATCTTAAGTCTTTTTGAAACGGATACAGGATTATAAGGCATACGAATCAAACGTTCTTTTCTTGTAGTAACCAGTTTAATAGCAGCTGGCTGAACAAGTGGTACCAAAGCCATATAAGAATAAGCGGCTACGGCGATTGCGCCAACATACTGAGAATTAAGCATCTGAGATACTAATATGGAAGTAGGACCATCAGCAGCACCGATAATACCGATGGAGGCTGCATCTGTGATACTAAAACCTAAAATGGTTGCAACGGTTAATGCAAAGAAAATACCAAACTGAGCAGCAGCTCCAAATAAGAACATAATTGGGTTGGATAGTAAAGGACCAAAATCAATCATGGCACCAATACCAATAAATAACAAGATAGGCAAGGCTTCAGATTGGTTGATACCTACATCGAATAACCACTCTATAATACCATGAGTTTCTCCAATGCCTGGCATTACCTGGTCAATAACACCCGAAAGTGGTAGGTTTACTAAGATAGCACCAAACCCCATTGGTAGTAACAAAGACGGTTCATAACCTTTTGCTATTGCAAGATAAATTAAGAGTATACCAACGGCATACATAATAAGCTGCGGGATTGTAATCGCTGTGACTCCCGATAGTAAAAAATCCATTTTAGATCTCCCTTCGTGCTTGTACATTTATTAGTTTGAGAAGTCAACAATAAAATAACCTGTATCCTTTATAAAGGATACAGGTCTTGTCATTTCAAATTAAACCAGAACGCTTACGCCCATGATGTTGATTTAATTACATAGTTAAGCATAAAAATGCTAGGTATGTTGACTACTCCCCTATATCTAATTATAAATACAGTAGCATAAAATGGTACTTAAGTCAATATAAGCTGACAATTTAAACAAGGCTAAAGTTACTATTTAGCCATAGGATGCTATATGTCATTAAAAAGTCATAAAAGAAATTATGGATGAATTAATATGTATACAAACTTATTTGGCTTCTTGGCGAAATAAATAATCATAAATAATTATACATTTTAAAACATTATATTTTTTGTAGGGAGACTTTTAATGAGCTAAATTGATAATATATATGCAATAGTATAACAAATTTTATGAGAAATATTTAACGAAACATTCAAAATTCTATTACACGTACCAGCAATAGCTATAGCGATATTGCTGAATTACATTAATTTATATTGGTATGATAAATTCTGTACATTTGTTCGAGCTTATTTTGCTTGTGTATCTATAATCTTGTGGTAAAATAATAAATATATAGGAAAGGGGTGCTACCAGGGACTCACTTTGACCTAGTAATATATGAAAGAATAATTTTAATCATTCATTTTTGATGTAATCGGATAGAGTAATATAAAGGTACATATATTTAATAAAAGTATGAAAGAGGAATGGTATGAATAAAGTATATGAATTTGAAGCGGAAATAAAGAAAGTACCAGATATAGATGGAGCATATGTAGAAATACCCTTTGATGTGAAGGCAGAGTTTGGAAAAGGAAGAGTGCCTGTAACTGCAACCTTTGATGGTATCGTATATGAAGGAAGTTTAGTGAGAATGAAAACACCTTGTCACATAATTGGAATTAGAAAAGATATTAGAGCACAGATCAATAAACAACCAGGAGATATAATAAAAGTTACATTGGTAGAAAGACAGAAAATAAAGTAAGCTAATATATGAAATTAAATTTACACATAAAATAATATAAAAATAAATCTACACAGGAGATTTCATGATAAGAGATATTTATGACGAAATAAAAGACGGACAAGACATACGTCAGAATTTAATAAAATTAAAAGCAGAATTAAAAGAAGGACAAAATAAAACTGCTTTAAAATATTACATGGGGCAAGATTTAACTTTGTTTGAACAACTTCTAGAGAATGAGGATCCCAAAATCAGAAAAAACACAGCCCTAAT
>JBKEAO010000179.1:0-15086 GCA_047972335.1 Anaerocolumna sp.
AACTATTTTTTGAGTACGTGAGCTTAAGGCATTAAATCTATCATCAAGAGTTATTTGTTGGTAATCGTTAGTTTTAAAAGACATATCATGCACCTCACAAAAGAATATGTCTTAATTTTATCATAAAAAGCTTGTTAAGTAACTATTAATGGGTGCCTAGTTTTGACACCTCAATCAATCTTTGCAATTAAAATCTCTATATATACTAGTTAAATTCAGTCAAAAACAATATTTATTATCGTAACCCAGATTTTTTATAGTAGTGACTATGACGAATTTGTGAAGTTACTTATGGTTTATAATCTTTGGTTTAGATAAAAAAAGTTCACTGTTCGACTGCCCTGTAGGAGTTTGAACTTTTTTCATCAGCTTTACCAAAGTTATAAACGATTAGTAACTTCCAAATTAGGAAGTTCTGGCTATAGTTTATGCATTAATAGAAAAATAATACTTGTTAATTATTATTTACTCAAGCCATGTGTGGGAGTTTAATTTATTTATTTTCAAATGCTCCATCTAAATAAGAGGCAACTAAAACATCGCTATCTCCATTCGCACCTGGAACAACTAATACACCACCAGCCATAAGTCCTTCCATGGCTTCAAATCCTATGCCACCACAGATCACTACATTTACAAATTGATCTTTTAAAACAGAAACTTTATTTTCATGCCCTTCCCCTTCTGTTTTTAAAATCATTTTATTCATCAATTCATTTCCTTTTATCTCATACAAAGTAAATTGTTGAGCCTTACCAAAATGTTTAAACACATTCCCTGTTTCATCAGTAGGTACAGCGATTTTGATACTGTCATTTGAGTCGGAGGTCTCTACTGGTTCTTTGGCTGTATTCAGGAAAGATTCCAAAGAAATACCTTTACCAACAGATTTCATACCAGGAAGTGCATCTAATGTTATAGCCGCATCATCTAACCAATCTCCTTGTAGTTCCTCAATCTTTTCACGATCCACAGAAGATGCAATGGCTGGATCAATTGGTACGCGCCCAAGTACAGGTAAATTATATTTTTCAGATATTTCATCAATATGACTGGTTCCAAACACGCTCATTTTCTCACCACAATTACCACACTGGATATAGCTGTAATTTTCCACTAGACCAAGAATTGGCACCTGCATATTATTTGCCATATTAACAGCCTTAGAAACAATCATTGATACTAGTTCTTGAGGAGAAGTTACAATGATAATACCATCCACTGGTAAGGACTGAAATACCGTTAAAGGAACATCTCCTGTTCCTGGTGGCATATCTACAAACATATAATCTACATCTTCCCATAATACATCAGTCCAAAACTGCTTTACTGTGTTTGCAATAACTGGTCCTCTCCAGATTACAGGGGTATCTTCTGAATCCAATAAAAGGTTAATTGACATAACCTTAATCCCTGTATCACTTACCCCTGGAAAAATGCCTGATTCATTGCCCTTTGCCTTCGTATGTATACCAAAGGCCTTAGGTATAGAAGGTCCTGTAATATCAGCATCTAAAACAGCTGTTTGATAACCTTTTCTTCTCATAAGCACAGATAGATAAGAGGTCACAAAAGATTTACCTACGCCACCTTTTCCACTTACAATTCCAATGACTTTTTTGACATGGCTATGCTGATTTAATGGAACAAGAAAATCCTCTTTTGATGGTTTCCTAGATGAACAATTTGCTTTACAATCGGAACAGCTGCTGCTTGTACAACTGCTACCACTTTCATATGTCTCACTCATAATAATCCTTTACCGCAACTTATGCGGCTTTCCTTTCTTAATTATTATAACTTTTTGTACCGACAATTTATTTTGTGTGAAGTTTGTGTATATAACCTATTTAGTCACCTTATATATATAATCCTGATATATATATTACCCTAATCATATATTGCCCTGATATATATTACACTGATCATAACCTTATCATAATACCATGCACCAAACCATTATATTTGTATATAATATAATAATAGATTTTAAGGAGAAAACACTTGGCTATTAAAATATTTATAGATCAGGGGCATAACCCCCAAGGTATCAATGCAGGAGCGGAAGGCTTTGGTCTTAGAGAACAAGATATAACCTACCAGGTTGGAATATATCTAGCTAATATACTAAATGAAGATCCTCGTTTTGAAGCACGTACTTCAAGGACTTATCCAGAAGAAATCTTAGGTTATAGCAATACTTCTAGTCTTGCCGAAAGAGTACGACTGGCAAATACCTGGCCAGCTGATTATTTTTTAAGCATTCATTGTAATGCAAGCGAAAATCCTGCTGCAAATGGTACTGAATGCTATGTTTATGAAAATTACAGTCAATCTTATTATCTTGGAGAGCATATCTTACTATCTATAGTGCGTAGACTTGGTACCAAAAATAATGGAGTTCGTATCAATCCATCTTTATACGTACTTAGAAGAACAAATATGCCTTCCGTCCTAATTGAATTAGCCTATATTACCAATGCATCTGATGCTGAAAAATTAAGCACCAGACAGTATGATTTCGCCTATGCAATTTATGATGGTCTACTTACCTACTTTGGCCTTGATCCAATTTAATGAACAAAGATTGCACCATACAATTCCTGACAAATGTAGTTTAAGTAACATTTGTCAGGGATAAAAACATAGTTTTCAATATAAATGTATGACTAAGTTATATATTTGTCAAGATATGAAGTTGATGTAGTGTATCATCCTCTTTATCTGGGAGTATATAAGGTCACTAAAAAGTACTTAAAAAAATAAAATTAATTATGATACAACACTCTAAGACAAAATTTTGTATTCTTATGAGATTTTATATTCTTATAAAATTTTATATTTTACTATGGATATTTTAGCTTTCTATCACATAGCTTATTAAAAGAAATATTACTTATTGTCACTTAACCCATTGACGAAACTAGTCGAAATAATAAAAATCTTCTTTTCATCTCGGACAGCCTGTGCTATAATGATATTTGGTGGTAATATCGTCCCAAGAAACTTATTTACTAAATATTTTGCATGAAATGTCCCATGATTAATCATACTAACATAAGGGACACTTATTTTTGTAAATGGTTTCTTTTTTTATTGTAGTATACGCAATGAGACCCATGGAGGAATATGATGAGCGAAGTAGCACAAAACTTTGAAGAAAAATTAAAGGAATTACTGTCCTTTGCTAATGACAACAAAGGTGTAGTTGATGTTGGAAAGGTAAACGACTTTTTTAAAGAGATGAACCTGGAAGTTAGGCAAATCGATAAAATATATGAATATTTGGAAGCCCATAATATTGTTGTTTTAAATCCTACTGATGAAGATGAACCTGATGATGAGATTATTTTAGAATTAGAAGACAATGAAGAGGCTGCCCTATTAGAGTTTGATGACTTTTCTATGGCCGGCACCATGTCCGATGACCCTGTAAAGTTATATCTAAAGGAAATCGGAAGTTATCCACTTCTATCTGTAGCTGAGGAAATTGAACTTGCTAAAAAGATCGAAGAAGGGGATGAATACGCGAAGAAAGTATTAGCGGAATCTAACCTAAGGTTGGTTGTAAGTATCGCAAAACGTTATGTAGGTAGAGGGCTTTCTTTCTTAGATTTGATTCAAGAAGGTAATCTTGGTCTAATCAAAGCAGTTGATAAATTTGATTACAATAAAGGCTATAAATTTAGTACCTATGCTACTTGGTGGATACGTCAGGCAATTACTAGATCTATAGCAGATCAGTCTCGTACCATAAGAATACCTGTTCACATGTCAGAAGTCATTAATAAAACGTACCGTGTATCTAGAAGTTTATTACAAGACTTAGGTAGAGAACCATCAGAACAAGAGATTGCAGACGCTATGAAATTACCGATTGAAAAGGTAAGAGAAATTCTTAAAGTATCTGCTGATCCAATCTCCCTAGACACACCTATTGGCGAAGAAGATGATAGCCATTTAGGTGACTTTATAAAAGATGATTCCATTATGGGACCAGAAGATGCTGCATCTTATTCTGTACTTCAAGATCAGATCTCTAAATTACTTGAGACATTAACAGAAAGAGAACAAAGAGTTCTTATTCTAAGATTTGGTCTAAAGGACGGAAGAACAAGAACTTTAGAAGAAGTTGGAAAAGAATTTAACGTAACTCGTGAGCGTATACGTCAGATAGAAGCAAAAGCACTAAGAAAATTAAGACACCCAAGCCGTGCTAGAATGTTAAAAGGTTATGATTTAATGTAAATATTTATATAATTTTTATTAGGTAATTGCGAGACTCCTTCTATGTCACATGGTTTCTCAATTACCTATTATTTTACCTGATTAAATAGGTAAAGTGTGGAAAACGCTTACTTGCGCTAATTGTTTGGATTCTAAATGAATGCATCTCATTCTCGAAATAAGGAGACAAATTATGGAACGTATTATATTAATGGTAATTAGAAGTATTTTTCAGTTGCCCTTTTGGACATATAAGATATCTAAGTATTGTAATGTAGATAAATATCCCGAAGAAGTTAGGTATGCATTTCTTCATAAGTTAACCACCCGTGTAAACAAAAGAGGACGGGTTCATATTTCCTGTTATGGTTTAGAGAATTTGCCAAAGGATAACGGCTATATTCTTTATGGTAATCATCAAGGATTATTTGATTCCCTTATATTATTGCAAACTCACATGAAACCCTTTACTACTGTATCGAAAATAGAAGTTAAAAATGTATTCTTTATTAAGCAGATATTTACTATACTGCAATCCAAATTTATAGATCGAGATGATGTTCGCCAATCTATGAAGGTAATGATGGAAGTAACAAAAGAGGTAAAAGAGGGCAGAAATTATTTGATATTTCCAGAAGGCACCAGATCAAAAAATGGTAATCGAATTGGTGAATTTAAAGGCGGCAGCTTTAAAAGCGCTATGAATGCAAAATGCCCTATTGTACCCTTTGCAATTATTGATTCCTTTAAAGCTTTTGATACCCATTCTATTAAGAAATTAAAGGTTCAGATTCATTATTTAGAGCCACTTTATTATGAAGATTATAAAGATATGAAATCCGGTGAAATAGCTTCATTGGTAGCTTCTAGGATTGATGAGACTATAAGAGCGTATGAAAATTAAAATATTATGATAATAACATAACATGTTAAAGTAAAAAGACAATGCACATAATAACATTATATTATGTATGTTGTCTTTTTTCTTATAATATAAAATTTTTTCAAACTTATGAACAATTATTCTTAATTACTTTCATTGACTATTTAGCTTATTTCAGTTATATTTAAATCAACTTATTAAGCATTGTGTTAATAAATTTAAAGTTAAATTAATCTTGAAGGGAGTACTTATGGCAATTTATTTTGAAGAGGAACATAAACTGTTTCATCTAAAGACAAAGGAATACAGTTATGTAATGCAAGTTTTAAAAAGCGGTTATCTTGTGCATCTTTATTGGGGGAAACCTTTAAGTACCTTTGGCTCTTATCATAAATTAGAACAAGAGGAGGTAGCAAACTTAGATGTTCTTCCTATGGAATATGGGATATACGGCACTGGAGATTACAGAAATCCTTCCATTGAAGTATTGCAGACAAATGGTTCTTCAACAGGGGAACTAAAGTATGAAGGTCATACAATTATAGCAGGCAAACCAACATTAGAAGGTCTCCCTGCAACTTATGTTAAATCTGAGGAAGAAGCTAAAACTCTAATTATCACACTTTCTGATAGATTCTCAGGTTTAAAAGTTGATCTAATGTATACTGTATACGAAGAATACCCAGTCATTACTCGTTCTGCTAAATTGTATAATACCAATGAAAGTAATAACCTTATCTTAAGTAGAGCAATGAGTATGTGCGTGGATTTTGAAGGCTCAGACTATGAGTTACTTCAGTTATCAGGAGCTTGGTGTAGAGAAAAAAACATCTATAGAAGACCTTTGGCCCCTGGTCTTACTGCCATTGATAGCAAACGTGGCTACAGCAGTCATCAGCAAAATCCTTTCTTAGCTTTACTAGATAAAGGTGTCTCTGAAACTACAGGTAATGTATATGGATTTCATTTAGCTTACAGTGGTAACTTTCTAGGGGAAGTAGATGTAGATCAATTTTTAGATACAAGACTTCAATTAGGTATTAACCCTTTTGATTTCAAATGGACACTAGATTCTTTGTCTTCCTTTCAAACACCAGAAGTAATTATGGTTTATTCAGATACTGGCCTTGGTAAAATGTCAAGAATCTATCATAAATTCTATCGTGAAAGGCTATGCCGTGGCTTGTATCAAATGGAGGAGCGTCCTATTCTAATTAATAACTGGGAAGCTACTTATTTCAATTTCAATGATGTTAAAATTAAAGAAATAGCTAGCGCTGGTAAAGACCTTGGCATGGAGCTATTTGTACTTGATGATGGATGGTTTGGAAAAAGAGATTCAGATAACAGTTCCCTTGGAGACTGGGTTGTAGATAAGAGAAAGTTACCGAATGGACTTGATACTTTAGTAAAAGACGTAACTAACATGGGTATTCGCTTTGGTTTATGGTTTGAACCTGAGATGGTATCTCCGAATAGTGATTTGTACAGAGCACATCCCGACTGGTGCCTACATGTTCCTGAGAGAACCCCAATGTCTGGTCCTTCTCAGAGAAATCAGTTGGTACTAGACTTAACTCGTACTGATGTACAAGATGAAGTGATTCGTATGTTATCAGAAATTCTATCTTCCGCTCCTATTTCTTATGTAAAATGGGATATGAACAGAAGTTATACAGACATGGGCTCTGCACTTCTTCCTGCAGATAAACAAAGAGAAACTTCACACCGTTATATTCTTGGACTTTATCACATATTAGAGGTGATAACTACTAGATTCCCTAAGGTTTTATTTGAAAGCTGTGCTTCAGGTGGCGGGAGGTTTGATCCTGGCATGCTTTATTATATGCCACAGACATGGACCAGTGATGATACAGATGCCATTGAAAGGCTTAAGATTCAGTACGGCACAAGTTTAGTTTATCCCACTATAACCATGGGTGCTCATATATCTGCTATACCTAATCATCAAGTTGGTAGAGCGGAAAGTCTTCTCACAAGAGGCAATGTTGCAATGGCTGGTAACTTTGGTTATGAACTTGACTTAACTAAATTTAGTGAAGAGGAAAAAGAAGAAGTAAAAGCCCAAGTAGCTTTCTATAAAGAAATTAGAGGTATCATTCAGTTTGGCGATCAGTACCGATTACTAAGTCCTTTTGAAGGGAATGAGACTGCATGGATCTATGTAAAGGAAGATAAGACGGAAGCTGTTGCATTTATTTATTCTGTACTTGCAAAACCTCACATGCCATTTAAAAAGGTTAAACTTGCAGGGCTAAATCCTGATATTAATTATGCTATTGATGGAACTGATATAATTCTATCCGGTGCTGAGTTAATGTATAGTGGTTTATATCCTGATACTCTTAAAGGAGATTTCTCCAGTGTTTGTTGGAGATTAAGAGCTGTTTAATATATTTTTTATCGAGAGATTAGTATTAGCAGCAAGTGCCCATACTAATCTCTCTTTTTTTTAACAGAGTACCTTCCAATAATGAAAGCATCACCTTTATAAGGTATCTCAATGGAAAATCAAATTATTTTAATTAATTTTAATAAACCCGTATTTCGCATCTTTTTCAATTGGAATAATATGTTCAGCATGGGGTATATCTCTCCTGATATAATATTCATCTTTTGTGTTTGCAACCAAAAGAACCCCTTCCTTGTCAATCACACCTTCATCACAGGTTGCTAACCCATCACTGAATTCTCCTATCATAGAATACTGCTCCAAGGATGCAACTTGATTGCCATTGGTATCAAGTACTATCTTCTTTTTATTTCCATTTGCATCTACAGATCCCACCACTGCAACTGTTCCATCTACGAACGATTCACCATAGTAAGAACGACCAGTGTAATTGATCGGGATCACTTCGTCTCCTGACATATTAATAAATCCCCAATTTCCTCCAGATCCGTTACCATCTGCCCCATGATTTACCGCCGCTAATCCTTCCGAAAAGGACAATGCATTATCATACTTCGGTGATATTATTTCTTTACCTTCGTTGTCGATATAACCCCATTTGTCAAGTACAAGTACTGCAGCCCTTCCACCTGAAAATGGTTCTATCTTAGAATAAGCAAGAATAGGTTCAACAACCTCTTTTCCAGTATTATCCACAATTCCAAAATAAGCACCAAGCTTAACTACTGCCAAACCTTCAGAAAAAGGTCCAATGGAGTCATACTTTCCAAAAGGTATAATTACATTACCAGTTGTGTCAATAACACCACGACTTTCATCTTGGTTGAATACAGTTGCATATCCATCTGAGAATGACCATGCAAAATCATATGTTCCAAATGGAATAACTTCTTTACCTGTTTTATCGATAAACCCCCATTTACCACCCACTGCTTGTACCAACGCCAGACCATCTGAGAATGGTTCAGCAGCAAGATATTGAAGCTGAATGACCTCATTTCCAGAGTCATCGACATATCCACTAGTCCCAGCTCCACCATATTCCGTGGACACGACTGCCATTCCCTCAGAAAAATAGTCAACATATCCATACTTTGGTGAAACAATTTCTGTAACTTTTGCAACATCTTCTGGTTCCTGGGGTTCATTATCTGGATTGACAAAAATTTCGTCAAGACCCGTAACGGTTAGTCCCTGTAAAGCGCTAGGAAGTGTACCATCCTGCGCATATTGGATAGCTTCTTCTTTTGAAATGACAACGGAAAGCATAGTGAAGTTCGAACCTAGGAGATCATCATTTTCTGAAAAGTAAACACGAACTAAATTAAGCCCTACTAAATCATCAAAAGAACCACCACCAGCGCCAGTAAAGGATAAATTTCCTTTTTGCACTCCAGCTGTTAAAAGTGCAGCGTCAGCAGGGTATACCACAGTGTCATTACTTGATTTGCCTTTTAATGCCCTTGTAATATAATAACCTTCTTTTTTAAACGTATAGAGAAGCTTTACATTGGGTTCATCAGTCACAAATAAAGCATAGGTACCCTGCGTATCTGACATCCCCTCTATATAGCTTCTATTACCAACAGTTATCTCACCATAGTAATTTGCGTCCTTAGACTTGACTTGGAAATCTTCACCACCATCAATAAAATATTTAGGTTGTGTTGCAACAATTTCCTCAAATGTAAAGCTCAAGGTTGGTGCAGTCGTTACTGTAGGTGCTAATGTAGCTGTTACTTCGGCATTACTAGTTGGATTTGTTGGTATTTCAATGCTTTCCTTTTTATCGCAAGCAGTGAATATCAAGCCAATTAAAAGACAAGTAGAACATAGTTTTAAAAATGTTTTCACGTCAAATCTCCTTATGATGATTTTATTAAGAACCTGAAAATTAATTTTATGGTGATAAATACTTTTCTAGATTCTTTATCATGGTATTGTATATAATAGTCGTTGTCAAATAAAATTGGTTTAAATATTGACCGAATGTTAATATTATTAAAAAAAAGAAACTTTTGAAACAGTTTTTATATTTTTATCACTATTGTACGTTTAAGATAAGATTACGAAAAACCGTACTAAAGCTACAAAGTGTAGTCAGTACGGTTTTTATTTATGACTTTAAATCTACAGAACTATTTATCAAATGCTGTGTTAAAGGCATAGAAATTCTTAGAATCCAAATGATCTTGAACAATACGTAAGGATTCACCAAATCTTTGATAATGAACAATCTCTCTTTCTCTTAAGAAACGAATCGGGTCAATAACATCAGGGTCTGTTACCATGCGAAGGATATTGTCATAGGTCGTTCTGGCTTTTTGCTCTGCTGCCATATCCTCATGCAAGTCTGTAATAGGGTCACCTTTAGATTGAAAATAAGTTCCGGTAAAGGGAGTTCCTCCTGCAGACTGCGGATAAATGCCTAAAGTATGATCAACAAAATATTTATCAAATCCTGATGCTTTAATTTCATCTATTGAAAGATTCTTTGTCAACTGATAAAGAATGGCACTAATCATTTCCATATGCGCTAATTCTTCAGTTCCTATATCAGTTAAAATACCAGTTACTTCTTTATATGGCATAACATATCTTTGAGAGAGATAACGCATTGACGCTGCTAGCTCTCCATCTGGTCCACCTAGTTGACTTATAATAAACATCGCCATTTTAGGGTTAGTATTTTTAATATTTACAGGATATTGTAATCTTTTTTCATAATTCCACATATTAGCAAGCTCCTTCCCATGGCCATGGTTCATCAATCCAAGTCCAGACATTTGAAGTTTCTACATCATATGCTGAAAGTGGACCATAACAATCTCTATATTCTTTCATAGCTTCATTTCTAATCTCTCTATACATCTGATAATATTCCAAAGCCTCTTTATCATATGGATGTGTATCCAGGAATAATTTTGTATCGTCTAAGGCGAAGCTAGACTCAGTAATAATGCACATTAATTGCTCTTTGCTTTTACTTGTCATATCTATCTCCTCTCATTCCACACATTTTATAACCATAGAAGGGTAAATTTAAATCCTGAAAAATTGTTCCTGTTTGCAGTCCAGTAGAGACATCATAAATATTCTTCCATTTTTGGAAAGGAACATAAGCCATAGCCAGAGGCAATTTATCAATACATTTTTCCTCATGTTTGTCGCAATAATCATGGGCATTACTTAAATTACGCTTATCCTGACAATCTCCTTTTGCTGCCTCCATAACAGGTGTGTAACCACATCCACATTGTTGTTGACCTTGATAAGAACCCGTTCTATTACGGGTATACATCGGACGTCTGTAGTTATCCATTTGGTAAACTCCTTAAATTATTATGTTTCATTTTATGTAAAATAGGAAATATGGTGACTGTGAAATAAGAAAAGGACACATAAACACGCACCAAATGGCATATTATATATGTCCTTACATATTTAAAATTAGATATTTTAACTCTTACATCCCTACTATTCCTCTACATACTCTGCACTTACATCACCACTTTTTAAATCAAAAACCTTTTGATGTCCCTTTAATAGAATAAATCTTCCTTTCACCAGGTGGCTTTCTTTAATAATACGATTCATCTCTCCTAGTGCCGGTGCATTTAACTGATATCCAAATTTCTGATTTGTATTTTTATCATTTGTTTTATCTGATTTGTCTTCATTAAGGAATATAATTAGTTTATAGTTACCCTGCTTTAGATAAATTTCTGTTTCAGACACATACCTAATCTTAACCCCTAAATAGGTTGTAAATCTATACTCTCTCCCCTTATAATGTATAACACAAATACAGCCTAAAAATGTTATTCCCATATAAGGTATCTTAGCAATAGACAGCATAATAGAGGCTTTCTCCTTTAAAAATCGGTTACACTGTATCCATGTATAGAACCTTGGAAAAGAATGTCCCCAATCCTTCTCTATATATCCCCTTCCGCCCGTTAATTCCAGCTTATTCTCACATATAGTAAGATGGTCTGCTACTTTTGATCTATTTTCAAATGTAGTAAGATGATCTTTTACTTCCAGCTTATTCTCACTTATAGTAAGATAACCTCTTAGACCATGTTTCATACTAATGACCTCGTGTTTGCATTCCATAAGAGGAAGATACCTATAATATCCCATAACGCAATACTTAATTGGGCTTAACCTTCCATATAAGATTTTTCCAGTAATTTGAATATCTGGTGTGTGCAGGTTCACTTTGATTCCTTTTCTAGAGAAAGTATTGGCTCCAATTTTAACATAGCAGTTTTTTCTATCAAACTTACATCTTTCATATGGAAAATCAATATGATAAGATGTTCTATTCGTAATAATCTGTATAAACCCTTTCTTCTTTCCATCTGCTCCTAGATTCATTCCAGGAATAAATGCTATTACCTGATTTCCTATCTGGTGTTTAAAATACCATCCTTCAAAATACCTTTTTGTTAGGCTTCTCTTATTCATCATCAGAATCTCCATAACTGCTTAAATCCGTCAACGCTGGATTATCAATAACAGCTCCTTTATAATCAAATCTTGAACCATGGCAAGGACAATCCCAGCTTCGTTCATCCTGATTCCATAAAAGCTGACAACCAAGATGGGGGCATTTGGTGGAAACCATATATAATTTATTATCAAGGTCTTTATATACACCTACCTTTTCTCCATCTACTAAAACAATTCCCCCATGATTAGGTTCTATCACATCTAAGGACTCTGTTGGGGGTTTTAATTTCTTTAGAAAAATACCTGATGCTACCTGTTTAGATTCTTTTATAAGACTTGTCATGGAGGCCGTCACTTTAAAACGCTTTGGTGTAAATACTTCTTCATAAGGATTTTTTTTGCCAAGTATCCTATCTTTTATAATTTTTGAGGCTACCATGGAGTTAGTCATACCCCATTTATTAAAACCAGTTGCCACATATAAAGTAGGTGTGGTATCAGAATATAAACCAATATAAGGCACCCCATCTAAGGTCATACAATCTTGTGCTGACCAGTAGGCTGTCTCCTTCGCATTTTCATAATATTTGGTGCTTAATGCTCTTAGGGTGTTGTATTTATCTCCCTCCTTATTCTCGCCTGTACGATGTCCCCCTCCAGAGAATATAAGTAAGTCCTTATGATTTCTAAAGGATAGCCCCTGCTTATTCACATCCCTATACATACCATCCATTAGTGGCCCATTAGAAAGAGCAATTGCATAGGAGCGTTCCTGATGCGTCCTTAAAAAATAATAACCTGGCATATTTATAAATGGATAATGGGTTGTTACTACGATTGCGTCTGCTGTTACTTTCCCAAAGTCTGTAACGGCTATGGTATCTTCAATTCCTTTTACCAATGTATGTTCATAAATTTCTAGAGAAGAACTAATTTTTTTTATAAACTCTAGGGGATTAAATTGTGCTTGATTTTTAAATTTAAGGGCTCCCTTTACATCAAAGGGTAGTGTTGTTTTGCTGGTTATATCTGCATCTATGGAACACTTAAGAACTGCCTTTAATTCTTTATCTAACTCTTCCTCTGAATCTATACTGTATAGATAGGCTGGATATCTTATAAAATCACACTCTATTTTTTTATTCTCAACTAGGTTTGCATACGCTTCTATGGCTTCTTCATTAGCTCTGGCGTATAATAATGCTTTCTCAGTACCAAAGTCACGAATTAATTTATCGTATATAAGTCCGTGCTGTGAAGTTATTTTAGCGGTGGTATTCTTTGTCTGCCCACTGGCCACCTTATATCCTTCTAGTATAACCACTCTAAGTCCAGCTTCTTGCAACTGCATCGCTGTTAGTATCCCAGCCATTCCTGCCCCAATAATAGCAACCTCCACCTTTAGATCTTTTTTTAGTTGCTCTCTTTCAGTTAATTTAACTTCTTTGGACCATATTGATTCTATTTCTCTACTAGGCATATTCTTTTCCTTCCTATGATTATCTTAATAGGATTACCATAATCTTGATTTAACATGCATTGATTTACACAATCTTGATTTAACATAAATTAATTACCATAATCTTAATTTTACACGCATTGACTTTGAGTCAGACTTTGATTATACTGTTTGAGTGATTGAAAGAAATATACAAAAGAATGGAGCCAATATGGATTTAACATTGCAGGTTTTCTTAATTGTCTGTCCCTTGGTATTCCTTGCTGGACTGATTGACTCGATTGCAGGTGGCGGTGGACTAATCTCTTTACCCGCCTATCTTATTGCAGGCGTACCACCCCACTTAGCATTAGGTACTAACAAATTATCCTCTTGTATGGGGACTTTTATATCCACTGCTCGGTATATAAAAAACAAGTCGGCTGATATAAGGCTAGCAATTCCATGTATTATACTTGCCTTAATAGGCTCTTCTATTGGAGCTAGCTTAGCTTTAATGGTAGATGAGAAGTTTATAAAGGGTCTATTATTATTTATTATTCCCGTTGTAGCCTTTTACATATTCCGCAGTAAAAGTTTTGCTGATGAATCTACACTTAATTCCTTATCCAAAACGAAGTTATACTTTTATGCTAGTATTGCTTCCTTCTTTATCTCCATGTATGATGGTTTCTACGGCCCTGGAACTGGAACTTTTTTATTACTTGCATTTACAGGTCTATGTAAGATGGATATTCGGAAAGCTTCTGGCAATACCAAGCTAATCAATCTCTCCTCTAACATAGCGGCTTTGGTAACTTTTATCATCAATGGCAAAGTAGTATTTCTATTAGGTATTGCTGCTACGGTATTTAGCATTGCAGGACATTATCTTGGTTCCGGTCTTGTTTTAAAAAATGGCTTCAAAATTATACGTCCAATAATATTGGTAGTACTAACTATCCTTTTTATTACTTTATTAGTTAAATAAGAGGATGAAATACCATCTATAGATCCTTCTTCATTTCCTTATACTCTAAATAGAACTTTTCAATGACTTACATACTTGGGACTAAAAATTAGTCATATATAATTGGTACAGAAAGAAAAAAGCCTCGTCATGATACGATCAATATAATAAATACTGATTGTATCTTCCTAGGCTTATTTTTATTGTTACTTTTTTTATTTTTTAATTGTTATTTTCTAATTGTTATTTTCTAATTGTTATTTTCTATAGTTATATTTTATTGTAATTATAAGGTTTATGCTCTAAACCCTCTTCCTACAATCTCACTGGTATTGGTAATTAGGATAAAGGCCTCTGGCTCTACTTGTTTGATAAACTTTCTAAGCTGCACTGCCTGACTTCTATTAAGCACCGTTAATATAATCTTCTTATCCTTATCTGAGAAGGCTCCTTTTGCATCAAATATAGTAGCGCTTCTATGAAGTGTATTTAAGATATAATCATTAATTGGCTTTGGATGTTCACAAATGATTGTAAAATATTTATGAAGGTTTAAATTTTCTATGATCGTATCAACCATAGTGGATTTAATTAATAGACCTAATAGGGATAATAAGCCGGTCTGCATATTAAAAACAAAAAAGGCAGAGAGTGTAAGCAATAAATCTGTATAAAA
>JBKEAO010000055.1:0-7915 GCA_047972335.1 Anaerocolumna sp.
CTGGCATTTCCATCTACAATGTGATAAACTTTTACTGTCCATTGGATGCCTCCTATGTATTTTGATTTTGGCTTGCGATACCATTATCATAATAACATAGGAGGCTTTTATATTGTCTTCTAAGCTACTGCTTATTCCATTCTCCCCAGCTTAGCTGGGGGATTAGTGTTTTCATTTATTATTTCGTATATATCATTGTAAATAACTGCATCCATACTCAATGCACTCGTGCTGGAATTGAAGTAAAATCAGCTCATGATATTCGGAGAACCGTTGCATCAAAGATGGATAGAAATGGCATTCCGATTGAGATGATTCGTTGATTCCTCGATCACAATGACATTGCGACCATACGCGGCTATATTCTTAATAACCAAGGGAAGGAAAAGACCAAACAGATAGTGATAGATTCACTTTCCGGGATGAATGGAATCGACGTACTCAAGCGTATTCAAATCTCATAAAACGAAAAATCCCCAGAGACCATGATTTTTCAAAATTTCTGAGGAAATTAATTAAGCGCGAGACGGGATTCGAACCAAAATCCTGCCTTAAAAATACTGAAAAGAAAGGGAGTTCGTCCATTTCTGATCTATGTATACATATTTTTTTTCAGAAATTCTATTATTATTAAAAATATATGCTATAAATTATTATTTCTTATTACACTTCAATAATAATTGGTTCACATTTTGGAACTTTAATTTTTAAAGTTTCCTCATCCGAAAGTCCCTGTATAACTTTCATTAAACACCTTATTGTACACATGTGTGATACTATTACAATTTTTTGATAACCTTTATCAACCGATTCATTCCAGAAAGAACTAACCCTTTGACAAACATCAGAATAGTTTTCTCCATTAGGCGCTTTCACTGCAAAATCATGTCTAAAATTGACATATTCTGATTCACCAAAATACTTATTATACCTTTTATCATTTTGAATTTCTTCAACAAGTTTTCCATCAAAATCTCCTAATGAACGTTCTCTTATTCTTTCGTCCAAAATAATCGGCTTATCAGCAAAGTGTTTCGCAGTTTTCTGCGCCCTCATTAAATCAGATGAAAAATATGCATCAACACCATAAAATATAGAATTATTTTGTAATTTTTTTGCTTGCTCCGTACCATGAGCTGTTAATTCACAGTCCCATTGTCCAGTAAACATTTTATATTCATTCCCATTCAGGGCATTTGCTTTACTTTCTCCATGCCTAACAAATATGATTTGCATATACTCTCCTATCTACTTTAAATTCATATTTATATGTAAATTATTAAATCATAATACCATACTGAATAAAATAAATAAATTTCCAATAATCTGTGTACCCCTTTTATCAATGTGTATCTCCTATACTCCTAAAATTGTGTAGACTTTCTTTCGTATAAAAATTAAATCAATTTAATTGATTAGTCTTAATAGTTAATCAAATAGTAGTGATGATATATCTAATTATGCATAAAAGATAATAAAATACGTCATATAGATGCAAAATCCTCGATATTGAGCTGCAGTATTGGTTAGGTCATACACATGTATCAAATACATTAATTTATTTTCAATTCACAAGCAAACAACATGAAGCTATGTATAAAAAACTAAAGAAAAAGAAAGAAAAAGAAAATGAACAAAGTGATAATAATGGGTAGGTTAACAAGAGATCCCGAAGTAAGATACTCACAAGGAGAAAACTCAATGGTAATAGGAAGGTATACATTAGCAGTAGACCGGAGATATAAAAGACCAGGAGAAGGGGATGCAGATTTTATTAATTGTGTTACATTTGGTAAAGCTGCAGAATTTGTAGAGAAGCATTTAAAACAGGGGACCAAGATACTCATAACAGGAAGAATACATGTTGATAAATATTAAAGTTTGCGAAATAAAAGATGTATTTACTTAGAATCTAACGTACAAAAATTGTTAAATCAATATTAAAGTCTGCGGTTTTATATAATAAACTAAATATTAATGCAAAAAATGAGTATTAAAGTTTGCGGATTTCATTATTAGAAAAGGTCAGTGGATTTAATCACTGGTCTTTTTCGTTATAATAAAAAAATTTTCTTCAGTTTTTATTTATAAAAATTTATTATATAACCAAAAAAATTTTATCATATATTGTTGTATACAATCGAACTGTTCCCCAATTTCTGTCATGGTATAGTGAGGATTTTTTTATGCAAAATTACAAAGTTCTTCTTTATTTAAAAATTATGAATAATAAAAAATAACAATTATTGTTGTTTTTGGTTAATTTAATTATAAAATATGATTTTTTGTTCTTCGATACTTCAATTATATAATATCCCCTTAGCTTTTCTTCAAAAAAATTGTATCCTTAACATTTCTTTCAATATTTATTGAAGAAAAAGTTAGGGACTGTAAGGTGGATACAAAAAGAAAGCCAGTAAAATACCGGCTTTCAGTATAATATTAAAATATGTAATTTCACTAACTTTACTTTAATGGACAGCTATTATTATACACTATAAAATATCTGATATCATACTCATCGTCACACTTAATGGCATAATAGAATTAGCCTCTACATCATGTACTCTTACAGATGATTCAGGGGAGGCGTAGTTTCTTGGTCAGCAGGATATTTTGCTATCATTTTATACTAAATTTTAATACAGTTATAAAAATTATTTTTTAATATAGTTCACCTGTCAAACAGTTAACTTTATATACAGATTCATTACCATTAAATATCCATGTAGGATAATATAGGCCATCTTTTTCATCAAATACAAAGGCTATATCAGCTTTCATATCTGTTGTTGCTTCTAATTCTGCATCTAATTGTAACGAATAAGCTGTTCTTAGAGAATTATTAACAATCTGTTTTGCCTGTTCATATGAAACTGATTGAATTTGTGATTTATTATTTATTTGCTCAAATTCAGACCACTTAGCATTTGCAGCAATCACACCTGTTGTATCAATAATAGTATCATAGCCCTCGCCGGAGATTCTAATACCATTATAGAAATTATTATAATTCAAAATATAGGCAACTGTATCTTCTACTTCATTTCTACCATTACCTTCTGTATCAACTTCAGCCATTACTATCGGAGTAATCTTCATATCTCCATTCTTAAGTTGACTAGAGGATAAGCCTTTCAAATTAATATCCAACCATTCTAATCCTGTTTCTATAACCTGTTCTTTTGTCATTGATATTTTTGTGTCGCCAATTTCCTTATTCACTACAGAAACTATTTGATCCTCGCTAACATTTTTAATTTCATTTGGACCAATTACACTAATATCAATTGGCTTCGCTCTTAGAGCATAATTAGGAACTTCTAAATTTTTTAATGCATTTGTGGATTGGATTTCAATAGCCCCATCTGGGTTAGCAGCCGAGAATCTAAGAATAGTAGTACTACTTGCTCCTGGTCTGGTATATGTACTTCCACTAAATCCTTCAATTCTTGAATATTGTACATTCCCTGAATGTGTTAAAACACAATAATTTCTTGCATTATATCCACCTACAGAATCATCATTTTTATAATATTCATTTGCTAATATCCAACTAGACTTAACAGATTCCCCTGTCTTGGCATAATCTATAAATTTTTGTGTAATTGCCGCATCTGCATCTCCTGGTGCAGTATCATGGTATCCGCTAATCACTCTTACTGCATTACTTCCTCGCATAGCTTTGGCGTATATTGATCTAAGTCCAGCTGTCCCATTAAGTTGGTTACAAGCAGCTATAAAAACAAACTCCAAATTACCACCTGCCCAGCTAGGATTTATATCCTTAACGTTAACTTCACAGTTACCGCTTTGGCTTCCGTATAACTTCCCTGTTGTTAGTCCATGACTTGACCAGAATTTTATATAACTTGAATTATTATAAAAATCATCTGTTGTTATTGCGGTCGTTTTGCTATTAACAGTATAGGTATAGCTACTGATATTATTTTTAACACCATTTGCAAAAATTGTTGTATCATTTCCTTTACCAACAAATGTATTCATTTTCAATGCCTGTATTTTATAATTACCTGCAGCGAATACAGTTTGTCCAATTATTAATACTAATACTAACCCTACCATAACTATTTTTAACTTATTTTTTTTCATGTTAATTTCCACCTTGTAATTTTAAGATAAATTCTTCAAGTTCTTTAACAATTTTACTGTCTGATTCAATAATGTAATTTTGTCCATCCAGCTGGAATATTCCACATCCATCTTCAGCATAGTAAATCTCTATTTGTCCTCCTTTCTTTGTTTTGATTTTTATTGTAATTCCAAACGGATGTGTATCTTTAATAAAATCGGAGTTTTCTTTTAACCCACTTATCAATTTTTCTGTTTCTTCTTTTGTCAGAGATATATTATTATTATTATTATTTCCCTTTAAAGAAGCTTTTTCATTTAATAGTATTTCTGCTTCAGTTACTTCTTCAATTTCATTTAGATATATTCTATGTTCCCATAATTGTTTTACAACATAATACAAATCTTCTGATTCTAAATAACAAGTAGCCAGTACCATATCTTGGTCATCCTGATTTCCTGATATATTTGTCTTGCTAATTATTTTAACATTATCTTTAGAACCATATATTTTCAATGTAACATAAAAATTATTATTTATTTCAATTAACGAGCCAATCCTGATATCAACATTAGCTACATTATTTATTAAAATAGGATATTCTTCATTTGAACCAATATTTTGATTTTTGATAACTTCTTCATAGTTAATATATAATCTTGCAATACTACTTTTATTTATATACTTTAGTATGTTATTTAATTCTTCCTGAGTTGTTGAAATTTCTTCATTTTTTAGCCAATATATCTTCTCCAGCCCAATAATGAATTTATCTGGTATTTCTATCATGTTTTTATCAACATTTATAAAAATATTTTTATCTTCTAGATTTAAATTTATTCCTTCATCGGCCTCAATAGGAATTATTTTACTTAATTGTTCTTTAGGTATTTCTTCATTGAGGAGTTGTTTTTGATTTGAGCATCCATAGAACATAAATACACATCCTATTATCCCGATACATTTTACAATCTTCATAATGCCTCCTATTCTTTTAATTAAAATTAATATTTCTTGTTTTCTTCTTTCTATACTCTATATCGTATTTAAAATTCAAAGAATAGCAGAACAGTAAAAGAATATTAATATTCTTGAATCACTCATTGCTATACTTGGATGAATAAATGTGAATACTTATGTTCTAATACGATGTATGTTTACTATTTCAGAAGTATCATTTCTGGATAAATATGAAGAGATTTAAATATTGCTTAATTTTAAAGTATACTATTATATATTATATTTAAGATACATAAGATACTAAAAAATATTAACAAAATTTGTTAATTTGACAATATAATAACAAACAGTGCTATAAATGTCAATATTTATAAATGTCAAATTTAAATGGTATAAAGTAGAAGAACATGCTATATACTTTATATAATACAAAAACAAGATAGCTAATGATATAATTATGAGTTATTGCATATATTTCAAAATTACTATAAATAAAATCTAATTTAGGGAGAATGAATATCTAATGGCATGTGTTGTAGAATGCCCAACTATTACAATTACATGTAGTGGTATCCATTAAGCTTAAAGTAATTTGTACATAATTTTCTCCATTTCTTTCGCTTCGCTCAAGACACAAACAAGTAATGAAAATGTTGTGTCCCCCCAATTTTTGTTTTATAATTCTTATAAGGAATAGCAATACACTACAGAGCACGGGGAGGCGAGTGGCGAATTTTATTTGACCCCGCATAATTATATGTGCCGTCATTCTTTCAAGCACAAACAAGTGGGACTTTGAGCCCGGACCCTTATCATTGGTATAAACCATGTTTATTAGTCGCAGGATGACAGTCAATGTTGCCATTCCGATTTTTAGTTAAGGTGGTGATTTCTATGATGAGGCTCATTTACCCCATCTGTTGTGGACTTGATGTCCATAAAAATGTTATCGTTGCAACCATCGTTACTTCTAATGAAACTGGAATCTCTGAATATAATCAGAAATCTTTTTCAACCATCAATTCTGATATTCAGAAGTTTCACGACTGGCTAATTGAAAATAACTGTAAACACGTCTGCATGGAATCCACTGGTAAGTATTGGATTCCTATTTTTAATTACCTTGAACATGACATTAATATCTGTCTTACACATCCCAAATATGTCAAATCAATCAAAGGTAAAAAAACAGACAAAAAGGACTCTAAATGGATTGCTGACTTATACAAATTTGATTTAGTCAGATGTTCCTTTATCCCTCCAAAAGATTTTCGAGGGTTACGTGAGCTTGCCCGCTATCGTTTCAAACTGGTTTGCATGAAATCTTCCGAGAAAAATCGAATCCAAAACTGTATGACGATTTCAAATATTGGTATCGCCAGTATTCTTTCTGATCCCTTTTGTAAAACTGCCACCGAAATCATGACATATCTGCTTTCAAATACCAATGAAACGATTGATGATAAAGCAGTACGAAAGTTAATAAGGAAAAAAGCGAATGCTAAATCAGATGAAATTATCGAAGCAATAAAAGGTTACAACATTGAAACAGATCAGGCTAAAAAACTCGAACTGGCAAGAGCTCACCTAGATTACCTTGATGACATGATTACTCAAACCGAAGTTGAACTCTATGTTCGTATCAAGCCTTACTATGAACATGTTGAGCTAATTGCCGCACTTCTTGGCATTACTGAATTAAGTGCCACCATAATACTTGCTGAAATAGGTGTGAATTTGGATATTTTTGATAATGTCAAACATCTCTGCTCTTGGTGTGGTCTTTCTCCAGCTAATAATGAATCTGCTGGCAAGAAAAAATCCGTGCGAATTGCCAAAGCAGGAGCATACCTAAAACCGTTGATGGTTCAGTGTGCACTTGCAGCAATCAAAAGCAAAAAACAACCATATTTTGCAATAAAATATGGACGAATCAAGAAACGTCGTGGTCATAAAAAGGCAATTATTGCAATTGCTAGAATGATGATGGTCTGTATCTACCACATGGTTTCTGAAAAGCAACCTTTTAATCCAACTGACTATGAGGAATTGATGGATCCTCATTACAGTCAACCAAAAGTAACATTAAACGAAGCAAATGTTTTTGCGTACTTAAAATCTCAAGGCTATGACACTTCTTTATTGGTTAAATGCAACGATAACTAATCTTGAAATAATAACTTTCAATGACGGGTTTTAGGAACTCTTAGTTAAAGTCGGCTCAAAATCTACTATTTTTTTCACCCGTTCTCTAATATCATAACTTACCTCCAAAAAAATATTAGGAGGGTTTATTGTGCGTGAACCCTCCATACACGCCTAAGAATTAAATTATTATTTGACATAAAACATCACCCTTTCTGTATGAGATTTAAAATACGTTTTGCGTAAATAATGAAAAGTGTCTTTGTATTAAAATCAATGTTACGGCAAAGCATTTACCATAATTATACATCTTTTGGAGAGGAATGCCTATTGTTTTTTATATAAACAGATAATCTTTAGAAAGACAGTTCTGGTGATACGATTTTATCATAAATTTGACTTTCTTTAATCTTTACATAAATTATAAATTCACAATAGTAATCACATAAAGAATCACATCGAGAATAAATTTATTCGCAGTGTGAATTTTCTTGTGAAAATGTCTATGATTTTTAAATTTACTATAATAAAATTGCTATAAGTCCTGATTTATATAGCAAAAAAGCACATGCGAAAAGGCATGTGCTTTTGCTTGTGAAAATTACTGTGATTTTACTTTTTGCACCTCAAAAATGAACCCGTTATGAATTTCCATATCAGGTTTATTTTTTGTTACAGATATTGTATCTGTTCAATATAGTACCGTCTATTCTGTAA
>JBKEAO010000143.1:0-7800 GCA_047972335.1 Anaerocolumna sp.
ATCTGGTACCAGATGATATAAAAGAAAGTTATAAAACACGTTTAGTTGATTTGATTCGTAAAAACGATAATTGCCTTGATACAGGATTTCTGGCTACAATGTTTATTCTAGATACCTTATGTAAAATCGGTGAAAGCAACCTTGCATATGATATTCTGTGGCAAAGTAAGAGACCATCTTGGCTATATGAAGTTGATCATGGTGCCACAGCGATATGGGAGGCCTGGGATGCTGATGATGCACAATCAACGGATAGATTTGTAAGCTATGATCATTATGCTTTTGGATGCATTGATGATTGGATTTGCAGACACATTGCTGGAATAGATAGCAATACACCAGGATTTTCACATATGATAGTAAATCCAGATATGGATGAAAGATTGTCTTTTTGTAAAAGGAGTTTAGTATGTGAAAGTGGAGTTATTAAAGTTGAGTGGAATAAGGAAAAATTGCATGTTACTATTCCTTGCAATACAACGGCAACGGTAAAATGGAGAGGAAAAGAAACGGAAATTGGTAGTGGTGAATATACATTTTAACAAGGAAGGAGTAATTGATATTGTTGCGAATGAGACTTTTATCACTGAAAAATATCATTGTAATTGATAAATAAAATGGAATAGATAATTACAATAATACACTACTTGTTAATAAGCAGATGAAAAGTATACTTTTAGGGACACATTTGTGTGTCCCTTTTATAATGGGTATAGTTAAGACGTGTTAAAAACATTTTCGCTAACATATTTAATTAGTCAGACCATACAAAATAAATAAAAAACTTCTTTATTATTGCCTCTATATGATACAATAATAGGGAAGTTTTTATGTGGCATGAATTTATAAAAACAAGAAACGAAGCAGTTACATTTTGCATAAAACTACAAGGAACATATGACGACATGCCATTCCATGATCCAAACTGGACGGTAATCAGGCACAAGGTAAATAGAAAAATATTTGCTTGGATTTATAAAAAGAACGGCTATATTTAGATTAATGTAAAATGTGACCCTGAATGGCGTGATTTCTGGCGGAGTGCTTATGACTTTGTGTTACCGGGATATCACCTGAATAAAGAACATTGGAATTCGATTATTTTAGATGGAACTATCCCGGAGAAAGAAATTAAAAGAATGATAGAGGAAAGTTATGATCTTACAAAGCCTAAAATTAGAAAAAAGAAGAACTTGTTATGCAGTAGCATTTCTTATATTTCTTATAATAGAAGTTATAATTGCCCTGTACATACATGATACATTTGTCAGACCATATATAGGAGATGTGTTAGTTGCTGTGGTTTTATATTCGGCTTTCAGAATATTTAAGCCAGAAGGAGTAAGATTCTTAGTAGCGTACATTTTTTTGTTTGCCGCTTTGGTAGAATGCTTGCAGTTTTTTGATCTCATACATCATTTGAAAGTAGAAAACAATACATTTTTAAGAGTTCTAATTGGCGCTGTGTTTGATCTAAAAGATATTTTATGCTACGGGATTGGGTGTATTTTATTGGGGATATTTGAATGAAAAATTAAACGGAAGATGAGACCTATAATATGGATGAAAATCTAAAAGGCGAAGTGGTAGCAATTGGATATTTCAATGTAATCTTTTATCTGTTTCTTCAGACGGAATTTGATAAAGTTCGTTTTGGATATTTGGAGGAACGGGTCAAGAATGGCGAGAGGCTTCTGATGAAAGATATTTATTCTTGGTGCAATGCACATGAAATAAGGTATAAGACAAAGTTTAATTTCAGAAAAGATATGCCAATGCGAGCGAATATATTTAACTATTATAGCTATGGCAGAGCCATATTTGATAATAAGAGAAACCTGTTGAGGCAGAATAAAAAAGAGTGAATGGAGCATTATGGACGGAACAATAAGAAGTGATATAAAAATAGGCATGAAGGTTATGGTGGTTCAAAAACAGGATCAGAGAACTGGTAAATTAACTGGAGGTATCGTGATGCGTATTCTTACGAATTCTAGGAATCACCCCAGAGGTATTAAGGTTATGCTAGAGGGTGGTATTGTCGGGCGAGTACAGCGTATTTGTGATGCGTCAGTTCCAAATGGCACAAGGAATTAGGAAAGGGAGAGGATCAAAGAATGGAGACGACGGATAAGAAGATATTGAATAATTATATATCAATGGAGATCTTTAAAATTATATTTAAGTTTGTCTGTACAATAGGATTGACTTACTTGGCAGTGAAATATGACTTTTTTACAAAAGGAGCTGGAACAGTAGGATACGTAGCAGGAATTTTCTTAACCTTCTGTATTGTTTATTTCTTGTGTAGTGTGATGCAGGCATTGCTACAGACCTGTCATTCAATGATTGTTGCTATTGTTGCAGAGGTTATACTGATTGCGATTCTGATGGCGGGATTAAGTTTATTGCCAGGTTCGATACAGGGGTATGTATTTGTTGTGGCTGTAGTGGTAGCGATTTTGTATGATGTTTTTCGACTGGTGGCACATGCGAAAATGTATGTGAAGAAATAATAAAATATTTTGTGCTTAAATACGAGCATGAAGTGGCTAATTTTGGATACAAAAATCAATGAGGTGTAGTTAATGAATGAGAAAGAAGTAATTGGAGCGGTGCATAATTCTATGTATCATCAGATACTGAATAATGGATATGCAACTGCAGTTCAGGTACTTATAGATTTAAAGGTTTTATCTAAGGAAGATTATGAGAAATGGCGGTTTGGAAAGGTAGATTATCTGGAACGTGTCTGTAAAGTAAATCTAACGAGACTTGGATTTATCCTCCATTCAATGCAGGATTATGGGAAAAGACAAGGCTTGAAAGAATCCTTCACTTATTACAAAAGATGGGGAAATAAAGGAAAAGATGCAGTAACACTGCGTTTTAGTAAATCGGGAAATGAAAATGTGGAAAAGAGATATGCAACCCACTACGTTAAAAGCAAGGATCTGATATGAAAAGAATTAAATTATAGAATGAGATTGTTGTAATGGTAAGAACAATAGTAAAAGTTATCTTGTTTTTGGGACAAAAATCGGCATCTGCAACTAAAGATGATATTTGTCATTAACGCGTACCCGAAAGACAATGAGATATGACATTATAGAAGTAGAATATATGGATAAAAATTTTATTAACCAGAAACAGACGTTTTCAGGATGGGTAGCACAAATTATTCGGCATGAAATTGATCATTGCGATGGAATAATAATATAAGGATAGATTTGAATCATGATTAAGAGGCACTCTGAGAGTGTCTTATTTTGTACACAAAAATAGTTAAGCATTTGGAAAGGTCAAAAAAGTTTGTGACAATTGTAAGACAAACTATACTTTACATTGAGAAGTGGATGACTTTTTTGTATACAAGAAGTATAATTTAAAAAGGTGTAATTTATGGAAATAGAAATTAACAATAAATCTAGGAGTAATCTAGGCTTAACATAATTGGAGGTGCAACATGGAAGTACTATATTCAAATATTTTACCATTAAAAACAATGCCGGGACAGCAGGTGTTTATAGATAGATTTAATTCAGCAGTTGAAAAGGCGGATAAAGTTGATATTGCTGTTGGATATGTTTCGAAGAGTTCTGTTCAGGAATTGATAAGACTTATTGATGGTAAAAAAATTGATAATATTGATCTCGTAATAGGAATGTATTACCTTGAAGGTATGCCGGAAGGTACATATAATGCCACAATGGCTTTGAATTCAAAACTTAAAGAAGATGGAAAAGGTATTGTTAAGTTAGTTAAAACTCTAAAATACCATGGAAAATTGTATGTATTTTATAAAGACGGAAAACCATTTGAGGCATTTATTGGATCTCATAACTTAGGGGCAATTAAAGCTGAGGCATCAAATATCAGACAATATGAAATTTCAGCGGTTACAACAATAGATAATGAAATAGAGGAAATAGCATCGTTTATCACGCAGTTAAAGGAAGAGAATTGCTCCATAGATATTGACTTTGCAACAGGAATGAAAATAACTAGAGAGATTAACAATGCACTAATTGGGCAAGAATTTGTTTCTAAGATAACAACGGATGAAGTCAATGCGTACCAAAGCAAAATAACAGATGTGAAATTTGAAATTCCTCTAAAGGTTCCAGAAAATTTATCTGATAATAATATGAGAGGTTCTAATATAAATGTATGCTATGCGAAAGGACGAAAAAGAGTCTGGTGGGAAACAGAAATAGTTGTTTCAAAGCAAATCAGAGATTTGCCAGATTATCCAGAATATCAGAGACCATTTATGGCAGTTACGGATGATGGTTGGAAGTTCCTTGTATGGACATGCGGTGATAATAATAAAAATTTATATTCAAAAGACGATTTAAAAATCATGGGAAGATGGATAAAAGGACGACTCGTAGCAGCAGGGTTAGTAGAGGCAGTAAATACTGTCGAAACAGATGTTGATGGCAAAGGCGTTATTACAGGAGAAATGCTTAAGCGATATGGTAGAGATACTATAACGCTGACGAAAACAGAATTAACAACTATGCTGGAGGATGGCAATGAAGTTCAAGTTTGGATGCTTTCATTTCTTCCTGAAAGTAACAATAGGAAGGACGACGAAGTATGACTTATTTAGGACAATATCTTCAACTTATAATAAATCGTGGAAATCCACAATTGGCAGAATCTATTAGTAATACAGTTAATGGAATAGCACCTCAATATCTGGAAAAATTCAGTTTTTGTACGCATGAAATAGGCTTGTTATTTGGAAATGTGCAATCAGGAAAAACAGGACAAATGTTCGGGGTGATTTCAGCTGCAGCAGATTTAGGATTTCCAATATTTATGATTCTGACTACCGATAATGTAGTGTTGCAACAACAAACAATAGAAAGGGTAAGAGATGATTTGGATGGCTTTTGCATATGTGACGAATATGACACAGAAATATTTGCCAATAATAACTTGGAAAAGCCAACGATTGTAGTGTTAAAGAAAAATTTTAGAACCCTAAAACAATGGACAAACATATTGGCATCAACAGGCTTTATCAAAGGAAATCCTTTGTTTATTATAGATGATGAAGCAGATGCAGCCTCACTAAATACTATGGTGAATAAGGGGAAGAAGTCATCAATCAATAAATATTTGGATGAAATTAAATATATGTCAGCCAGCAGTATATATCTTCAGGTAACCGGAACACCGCAAGCATTACTTTTGCAAACAATGCAGTCTGGATGGCACCCATATTTTACATATTATTTTACACCAGGAAAGAGTTATTTGGGAGGAGATTTCTTTTTTTCAAAAGAGAAGCCAGAATGTATTTCTTATATAGATATGATGAAAGAACCACTTTGGGAAGCTTTAATTCATCATATACTGTCGTCGGCTCAAATTCTGTTCAATGGCGGAAAAGTATGCAATTTTTTAATACATCCGAGTGTTAGAAAATCTGCACATATACAATTTGAAAACGAAGTAAAAAAGGCAATAAAAGACATACAAGAAAATTTCGGCTCAGACAAAATACAGAAGAAATGTAAAGAAATTTATTTTAATCTGAAACCGATCAAAACAGCATTACTTGATTATGATGTTTTAAATATTGAAGCTAAAAAATTGTTAGATGGTAGCATGATGAAAGTCCTTATTATGAATGGTGATTCACATATTAATAGTGAAGATTATTCATATGGTTCCAATATAATAATTGGTGGTAATACATTGGGAAGAGGTGTTACTTTTTCAGGACTTCAAACAATTTTTTATACCAGAACTTCAAAAAAACCGCAGGCAGATACAATGTGGCAACATAGCCGCATGTTTGGATATGATAGAGATGCAGGGATGATGCAGGTTTACATAGATGAGCATCTTTATAAGTTGTTTGCAGACATTAATGCAACTAACAATTCTATCATAGCCCAAGTTGAGAGAGGAATAAAAGATGTAAAGATATATTATCCAGAAGGCTTAAATCCTACACGTAATAATGTTTTGGATATAAACAAGCTTATTGTTCTTTCAGGTGGTACAAATTACTATCCGTTTTCGCCTGATAATGATTCCATAGAGGAAATCAGTAAGCTACTAGAAGTATTCAGTGAAAAAGAGCCTAGTTATCAAGTGAGTTTACGATTAATAAAGGAATTACTTAATCATATATCATCTGAGGATGATTTTAATATTCAATCAACAATAGCAGTTGTTGAGACCTTGCTTGCTGAAAAGCCAACAGCACAAGGTGTTTTGATTGTAAGAAGAAATAGAAATGTTGCAAAAGGAACGGGTGCGTTGCTATCACCAAACGATTGGCAAATTGGTGCTTCAATTACTGATAAAGTAGTATTGACTATGTACCAAATGACAGGAGAAAAAGGATGGAATGGGAAACAGTTATGGGTACCTAATATTAAATTTCCAGATGGTATAGTTTACTATGATATAAATGATGACGAGGAGTGATAAAATGTATTTTCAAGATTTAGATAAAGTAGTTTTCTTTAATCCAACGATGCAAGATGTTAATAGATTGTGCATTTTATCGGGATATGCAACTCCTAATATGACATCGTGGCTAATAAAAAATATTTCGGAACGTCTTTTAAGACCAACGGAAATTACACTTATTGTAGGTATGATTCCATATGACGGATTGAGCATATCAGTTCATGAAGGATTTAAAGAACTCATAAAAGAGAAGTTACCACAAAATATATCGAAGCTTACCTGTAGTTATGTTTATAACAATGCGCCAGTACATTCAAAAATTTACATTTGGTTAAAAGATGATGCACCAGTTATCGCATATACGGGATCAGCTGATTTTACGCAGAATGCATTTAGTACAAGAAAACGCGAAAATATATTAGAGTGTGACCCTGTCATAGCTTACAATTATTATAAAAATGTGGAGAATGATTCTATCTATTGTAATCATGCAGAGATAGAAGATCATATTATTCTCTATCCTACACATCCCATTTTGGATAATGAAAATAATCCTAGAGATAGTTTGTCGGGAGCAGAAATAGAATCAGTAACATTATCTTTATTAGCTAAGAATGGAGAAGTGGGAACGCGTTCTGGATTGAACTGGGGACAGAGAAAAGGTAGAAATAAAAATCAAGCATATATACCATTGCCTATTCATATAGCAAAGTCAGGATTTTTTCCATTAAATAAGCAACATTTCACCGTGGTTACAGATGACCATCATCAGCTTATTTTGAGAGTTGAACAGCAATTTGATAAAGCAATTACAACGCCGTTAAGTAATGCACAGCTAGGTGAATATTTCAGAAGTAGATTAGGACTAGCAAATGGAAAATTTGTAACAAAGCAGGACTTAGATAACTATGGAAGAACAGATGTTACATTTTATAGGTTGGATGAGGAACAATATTACTTGGATTTTTCAGTGTGATTTTAGAGCATAATCAAGTGTATAGTTAATTATATTATGATTTGTAGAAATTTCTTGAGGGGAGGTGAATGATATGCCAATTGCAGGTAATACATATAGTGTTCGCTTAAAACTATCTCATTTAGGGTGGGGCGATTATAGATATACAAATACACGCGATATAATTTATGGAGAAGGATATATACCCATACCAAAAGCATATGCGTATGCTTTTTCAATTTATAACTCAAACCATTCTCCACAAGGATTAGGATATAACCTTTTTACAGCGACATCAAAGGATGGTTTTTTAAAGAATGTAATGTTGCTTGCTCAAGGATGTTCCACAGCGGGAGATGAATATGCAAAACAATTCTCCGTTAAAGGTGATTTGCAAGTTATTGGTC
>JBKEAO010000180.1:0-3060 GCA_047972335.1 Anaerocolumna sp.
AATTTAAGTCGTGTATATAAGGAATTGAATATTTTAACTCTGAAGGAGACGGATACTGTTTCTGGTCAAGAGGCTCTAAATATCCTTAAGAATACGGATGGGTCGGTTATTATACTTGGTGAAGTTGCTTCTCACGAAGCTGCAAATTATTTGGTAGAGACAGCTCAGGTTTCTAAGATGACCATGTGTTCTCATCATGCAAAAACCACAAAAGACTTAATTGATAGCCTTAAGATCTCGCAACTTAGAGTGGGAGGATTTAAAGATGAGTATCTTGCACAAGAGCAGGTAGTAAAAGCAATTAACATTGATATTCATATGGAAAATAAAAATGGACATCGGTATATTTCAAAAATTACTGAAATCATTCCTGTAAAGGTAGAGAAATATCCAGAAAGTTTAGTGCCTGCTACTATGGAGTATTACAAACGTAGTACAGAAGTAAGAGCGTATAAGACTGTTGATATTTTAAGATTTGAAGAGGGGAGGTATCAGTTAGTGAATGCGTTAAGTGAGGGAGCTAGAAACCACATACTTAAGCATCTTAATGAGAAAGAACAAGGAGCCTTTCAAGATTTATTTAACAAAGCAGTGCCTATGAGAGGCTAGAAGAATATGGAATATAAAGCAAAGTGGTATATAAGAGATAATAATAGCTCCACCAGACCATTTTGTCAGGAGAAATGGAGGCTTTTCGCATGATAAATATCCTTTTCTACTTAGTGTTATTAACTATCTTACTATTTTCTGTTTTGTATTACTATCTGAAAAAACAGATTAGATTAAGAGAGGGTTATACAATCTATCTGTTTGGTAAAAAGAAAGTACATAACTTTTACCTAGAATTATATGAATTTTTTAGCAAATGGAGGGTTACAAGAAGATATATTAAGTCTGTATCAAAAAGTCTTTTAATCTATCATGCATCTAAGAATGATGATATTTCTATTAAAACTATGAAACTTATCTTTAAAACCTGGGCATTGGATCTGTTTCTTATCGTATTCATTTATTTAAGAAATCCAAGTGTATTTACATTTTTTCTATTTATTATGTATCTTCTTATCACAAACAAACAAATGATTTATGTGGCGATTGAAAGTGGAAACATAAGATTACTAAAGCAATTTGATCTTTTTTTAGGGGAAGTGCGCCATAATTTTCAGATACATAAAATGATTGATGAAGCTATATTTGATGCATTAAGGCAAACACCTAATCCGATGCAATTTCATGGACAAAAAATATATGAAATACTAGATGCATCTGATATGCAAGAAGAAGTGTCTAAATATAACGAGACAACATCCAATCGATTTCTTAAATTATTTTTATCTTTATGCGTAATGATGGTAACTTATGGTGATAAGGAGATAAATAAAAACTCATTGTTTTTAATCAACATCAAATATTTAAGACAGGAAGTAAATATTGAGATCTTACATAAGGAAAGAATTAAGCATATGTTTTCAGGGTTAATTTCCATAGCTGTTGTTCCCATTTTATTTCTTAAAGTAATAGAAAATTGGGCGATTCAAAGCCTTCCTGAAATAGAATCCTATTATAAGAGCTTATATGGTATTCTTACCGCTACTACTATATTTTTAATTACATATGCTTCCTATGTTCTATTGAATAGGCTAAAGGAGAGTCAAGAGTTTGAAACAAAGAATCATGTACTATTGGAATATTTAAGTAGTATTCCTTTGATTCATCAGCTACTAACTCCCCTCCTACACAAGAACTATGGAAAAACTTTGCGAATAAAGGCATTGCTACTAAAAGCTGGTGAGGGACATACAAATCTGCAATTCTTTCTAAAAAGAATTCTTTATGGAATCTTTGGTTTTCTTTTATGCACATTTTTGTCAGTTTTTATTCATTGGAATAATAGGGATCAGCTCATAAACAACTATAACCAGCTAAATTATTTAAATAGTGGAATAGCAAGGGAACAAGTTATAAAAATTCAAGAAGTAACCAAGGAGTATCTGCTTTTTTATAAGGGTCAGGTTATTAGACATTTGGAATTGGAAGAGGAGATTAGAGCAGAGAACACAGATATAAATAAGCAGTATATTAGTTTAATAGCAGAAGAGATTATTGGGAGGTTACATAAATACAATCAGGAATATTATCATTGGTATGAATTGCTAATTGGTCTTTTGATAGGAGGATTATTTTATCATATTCCACTTCTTAATTTGCTCCTCATTCAGAAGTTAAGGGAAAAAAATATGGAGGAGGAAGTGATTCAATTTCATACAATTATATTAATGCTTATGCATATTGACAGAGTGACAATTGAAATTATTTTAGAGTGGCTTGAATATTTTGCAGTCATTTTTAAGCTTCCACTTGAACAGTTAAGAAATGAAATTCAGAATGGTGAAATGGAGATACTAGAGGAGATTAGACAAAAGGCAACTTATCAACCATTTATTAAGATTATTGAGAATCTACAAGTGAGTGATCGGATTGGTATTGAAAAAGCATTTGATGAAGTAGAAATGGATCGGCTCAACTACCAAGAAAAAAGAAAGATGGAGAATGAAATGTATATACAGGATAAGGCTTCTTTGGGAAAAGTCATAGCTTTTATTCCATTTATCATAACTGTTGGATTGTATCTGATTCTACCTTTTGTGATCAGAGGCTTAACTACCTTTATGGGCTACATGGAACAAATGAATGGCTAACTAGAGATTCTTTAGGGATGCTTAGTATGATATGACTGCATAGTTACAATCTAAATTAATATGAATCTAAATCATATAAATCTAAATCATATAAATCTAAATTATTAAAATCTAAATTATTAAAATCTAAATCAATTTATGTAAATGTAAAATTAAAGGAGAAAAAAATTATGGATAATTCATTAAAAGGTTTAATATTAGCTGCAGGAGTTATTATAACCTGCCTTATCGTTGGTCTTGGATTTTATATTAGTAGAGAAGCAAATGCGGCTGCCACCAATGGAACAGGGCAAATCAGCAGAATGAATAAGGAATTTTCTGAATCTGACAAAGTAATGTATGATGGACTAGATGTAACTGG